>NZ_JCAQOZ010000064.1:0-230265 GCF_059567945.1 Paraburkholderia sp. BGA-UO-ETr-F12
GCATTCTGCCGCAACCAGCCCTCTCTCAGCTTACTTCTTCAAGGCACGTCAAGTATTCGCTTCGCCGGGCTGGCGCCCGTACTTGACCCGCCAACCCACCCACTGAGAATTGAAAAGAGGCAATTTAACGGCGTTCAATCTGATCAATTATTTCGCGAGAAACGCCGACAGCATCGTCGTCGGCAAATTGCTTGGCGCGGTGCAATTGGGTGTTTATTCCCAGGCCTATCGTGTCATGTTGTTTCCGTTGCAAAACATGACGTTCGTAGCCACCCGGGCGCTCTTCCCGTTACTAAGCCGGCATCAGAGCGAACCGCTTGTCCTGAGAAATCTGTATCTGAAGACCGTCATGATGGTCGTAACGATCACGGGCCCGCTGATGTGCGGAATCTGGGTCTTGAGGTCCGAGTTCGTGCACATCGTATTCGGCGCGAAATGGAGTGCGGTAGTTCCGGTTTTAGCCTGGCTTGCGCCGGTTGGATTTATACAGTCGGTGGTTAGTACCACCGGCACTGTTTTTATGGCGACCGGGAACACGAAATCATTGATGAAACTCGGATTGATTGCAACGGTTTTGCAGGTTGGGGGATTCATTATTGGCGCCTTCTGGGATGTCAATCATGTCGCTGCAATGTACGCCCTTGCAAACCTGATCAACTTCTTCGTGGCTATGACCGCGACCATGAAACATCTGGGCTCAGGCATTTCGTACTTGCTGGCGAGAATTTCGCGGCCGCTGGCGATTTGCGCCGTGATGATGGTTTGTATGACCGTGCTGCGGATTAAATTAATCGATGCCGGGATGAGCGCGTTGCCGCTCGCGATATTGGTCTCTGCGCTAGGGGCGGCAGTTTATGGGTTGATGGGCTTTGGGTGGATAAAGAAGACTGTTTTTACGTTTGCCGAGAAACGTGCCTAGGCGGAATGATGAACAACAATGCGCTTATCAGTGTCGTCATTCCTACCTACAACCGGGAGGCTACTATCGCTCGCGCAGTAGAAAGCGCGCTTAAACAGACCTGGACGAATATTGAAGTAATCGTCATAGACGACGGGTCAACTGATGGTACGGAAGAAGTCGTCAGGACGATAAATGATCCCCGCGTCCGATACTTGAGGAATAACGGGAACCTCAAGGGAGGCGCCTCGCGGAATAAAGGCGGTACCTTGGCGCGCGGCGAATACATAGCATTTCTCGATTCAGATGACGAGTGGTTGACAGGGAAGTTGGCCACGCAAATGGAAGCAGTGTTGGAGCACGGGAACCCAAAGGCTGTCGTTTGTTATACAAGGCTGCGGGTGCGGCGGGACGGCAAAGAGTTTATGGAACCTGCTCGTGGAATTGGACGTAGAGAACAGGTCGGCGACTACCTGTTCAAGAATTCGGGGCACATTCAGACAAGCTCGCTGTTCATGTCGAAAGAGCTTTTCGAAAGCTGTCTATTCGATTCGAGACTGCTAAAGCATCAGGATTGGGACCTGGCGATCCGCCTGCAGTTGATTGGCGCTGAATTTGTGTTTATTGAAAGTGCTGAGACGATCTGGTATCAGGATTCGAAGACGAGTCGTGTTTCTTCGCTGGTAGACAACGATGGGTCAAAAGAGTGGATTAGGCGGTATAGCGATCATTTGTCGAAGGGTGCGATTTTTGGATTCATGGCAATCATAATCGCGCCGGAATTGGCTAACGGTCCGCTTTCTGAGCGTATTAAGGCGGCAGGGATACTGATTGCTGCACTTTTTCTTCGCGCGGTAAAAATCCGGCAGTTCGTCGCCGACTTCGCCAGGGTTGTGGTTGGGCGAAAGGTCATCAATTCATGTAAGACGGCCTTCTACGGTGTAAGAGGAGTGCTGGCGAAATGATTTCAAAAAAATCGATTGCAGGTGTTTTTTTGTGCTTGCTGGCGCTCTCCTCGATGCCGGCTGTTGCATTCGATTGGGCAACAGCACGGGGTTTTAACGTAACGCCAAATGTGTCCGACGCAGATCTCGAATATATCGCGAGCATCGGATGTAGTGTGGTTCGCGTTTCATTCGGTGATTCGCCGCTGTTAAGCCTGACTGGCTCGTACGAGAGTAACGAGGCCACCTTCAAGAAACTTGACCACATAATTGAGGTCGCAAAGAAGAATCATCTGGCCGTTGTTATTGATCCCCACGCGCTGCCGGGGTTCAAGAATCGATACACGACGTCGCCGCATGACGTTTTCTGGTCGTCCGATTTGTTTCAGAACAGATTGAAGTTGCTTTGGGTTCAGATTGCGCAGCGCTATCGCAGCGACAACCAGGCAGTGTTGGGATTTGACCTGTTGAATGAACCTGTAACGGCGATACCCTCGGCCGAAAATAATTATTTTGATTGGAACAAGTTTGTCGAATCGTTAGTCTCGATAATTCGAGCCAACAATAAAACGGCACATATCGTTATCGAGCCGGCGAGGCAGCTTAACGCGCAAGGAGGCTACGACAGTTTCTTTTCCGCACTAAGCCGTCTCAAGCTTCCACGTGCGGATCGGATCATTGTAAGTCCCCATATGTACACGCCAATGGAATTGACGCATGAAGGCGTGCTGCCGCAGTTCTCCGCTGCGGTTCACTACCCAGGGAAGATTGCGGGAGAGCAATGGGACGCGAATAAGATCCGGGCCACCCTCGTTGTCGCAAGGCAGTACGGGAACGCCAATCATGTTCCGATTTTCATCGGAGAGTTTAGTGCAAGCGTCATATCGGGTGACGATGGGGATCGTTACCTCGCCGACCTGCTTGATGTCATGGATCAGCTTTCGTTTGGTTGGGCCTTCCACGCATTTAAGGAGAATCCGCTCTGGAATCCCCAGCAAACGACTTTGCGCATGGCTTCGAATGGAATGACCGTCAGAATGAACACGATTACTAGTGCTCTAAAGGGCAAATAGATTCCCGTGTGCCGTTCGAATTGAGTGCGAATAGTATCTACGATGAAAACATTTCTGATTTCACTGCCGCAGGATGAGGCCCGGAGGAAGCTGCTAAAAGGCAGATTTCCTCAGGCGTGGGAAGCATTTGAAATTGTGAGCGCCGTCGACGGACGTTCGATGAGTGCGCGGGAGTATTTTCAGCTTGCCGCTCCGCTTTATCGTTCGAAAGGTGAGTTGCTGAGCCCGGCGGAAGTAGGTTGTGCGCTGAGCCATCTCGAAGCGTATCGGCAATTTCTAGACACCGACGAGAAGATGGCTTTAATCCTCGAGGACGATATCGAGGGGCGCGACGAAGACATCAGCCGAATTGCACGTGTTGCGGGGCAACTGGATAAAGACTTTTTGCTTTGCTGCGGCGCGCAGGATGGGCTGCGCTCACGCAGGTGGCTTTTCGGCAAGCAGCGAAGTTCGAGCGAGCCTGGCGTTTTCACGGTCAACGGGCATTCCTATCGGCAAATGTGGCGCACCGCCTGTTACGTATTGTCTAGAGGCATGGCGGCTGACTTGCTTGCCAGGCAATCTGCGGTGTTGCACAAGGCTGACGACTGGGCCTCGCTCCTGAAACGCTCAAAAGGCGAGGTGCTTTTTTGCGACGTGCTCTCGCATCCTGCGCAGCATGCCGGGAGCAGCATTGAAGCTGAAAGGACTTTTCTGATGAGCCAGGCCTTTGAGGGCCGTAATAAGCCCGTCGAAGACTACTTCAACTATTTGATGGACCGATTCTCGCTGTTTCGTTCGATATTTTTGTCCATGTGCGGGTTTTTGAATGGATACAGGAGAATTTTTCGAGACATCTAGGTATTGGGCAGAATTGATTTGCAAGGCCTTTTGGAGTGGGCTCGGGGAAATCGATTCCATTAAGATTTTTAAAAAATTAAATTGCTTAATCAAATAATGAAAAAAGACCTTGCTATTCTGGGGACGCGCGGGATTCCCGCGCGACATGGTGGCTTTGAGACTTTTGCGGAGCGTTTGGCACTTTATCTGGTGAAGCAGGGGTGGCGAGTGACCGTTTACTGCCAGGCGGACACTGCCGAGAACCTTTGCGAGGTGGACGAATGGAAAGGCGTGCGGCGAGTTACGATTTCCACGAATGCGCCTGGCGCGTGGGGCACGATGGCGTTCGATTTCAAGGCCGTGCGTCATGTAATCGAGGCGAGGCCCGATGTGGTGTTGACGCTCGGTTACAACACGGCGGTTTTCTCAAGCTGGCTTCGTCTGTCCGGGATAAACAACATTTTCAACATGGATGGACTTGAGTGGCAGCGAATAAAGTGGAGCGCACCCGCGAAAGTTTGGTTGTGGCTGAATGAGCGGATTGGTTGCCTCGTTGGTAACCATTTGATAGCCGACCATCCGTCGATTGCCGATCACCTGGCAACACGGGTTTCCAGAAAAAAAATCACAACGATTGTCTACGGCGCTGACCGGGCAACGCGCGATCGCCAGCATTCCGTGTTAAGTAAATACGATCTTACAGGCTTGCCGTACGGCATCCTCATAGCGAGACCGGAAGCGGAGAACTCGATCCTGGAGATCGTCACCGCATTCTCGCAGCGCCGGCGGCAGGCCAAATTGATGGTGTTGGGAAGTTATGACGGACAGCAGAACGCGTATCACCAGAGGGTTCTGGACGCCGCAAGCGAGGAAGTCATTTTCCCCGGCGCAATCTACGATCATGCCGCCGTAAGCGCGCTTCGCGCAAATGCGCGCTTCTATCTTCACGGACATCAGGTGGGCGGCACGAACCCCTCTCTTGTGGAAGCGTTGGGCGCCGGGTGCGCGGTGATCGCGCATAACAATCGGTTCAACCGCTGGGTGGCTGGAGACAGCGCGAAATTTTTCTCGACGGTCGAAGAATGCAATGCCTGTATCTCCGAACTGTTGGACGACGACGAGCTTGTCGATCGCTTAAGTTCGGCGAGCGTAAGGCGCTTCGAAGAAGAATTTCAGTGGAACAAGATTCTCACGGAATATGAGCGGTTGCTGGAAAAATACACGCGGCGGTATCCGAAATACGCCGTGCAGCCAGGCAGAGCAGAAGGCGCGCTGCCCGAGGGCGATGAGATGTGATTGACCGGGGGCGTCTGCGCCCAGACTGTGAAGTATCTTGAAGTTATTCGATTGCCGGGGTCGGTGTATGAAAATAAAAATCGCTTCTTTGATAACTTACCTATTTTTGGCTAACTGCGCGTGTGCTCAGGTTGAAGGCGATGCACTTTCCGCGGCGCCTTTAGATCAAGCCGGCTACGGAGAAGGTAACTTTACGGTGTCGAGTTTTTCGGCGCGTAAAGCAGAGGCCGATGCCTTGAAAGGGCACTATCGCATTAGATACGCGGGACGAAAAAACCGGATTGCGGCCGAAAAGGAGGAGTCCGACTATCAAACGCCATCCTATAGTGAGCCAGGCGCTCTCGCGGAGAATACGCTAGACCCGTCCGCGGTTTCGAGCGTCAAGACCCAGCAGGTGTCGGGTATGTTGGCAGGCGGCATCGGGCAGAAGCGAGGGATGGGTCAAAGACCGGGCTCTTCCGGTCTAATGGCCGCCATGAGCGGAGGCATGGGCGCTGGCGCCCGAATCGGTATTGGCGCGACCGGTGGTTTGAGCATGGCCAGAGGGACGAGTGTGGCGGCCGTGGCCGGCGTCGGAATGGGAAGTGGCGCTGCGATGAGGGGTATGCAAAACAAGGTGTCGGGCAGTATTGGCCGTGCGGAGAATACGAACGCTTCGAATGACTTACTACAATCAGATCTTGGTGGAAGCACGCCGGGTAGTGGCATAACGGGGAGTCAGCGTTTTTCTGATTTGGGCCGATAGGGAGTATTCAGGCAAGGTCTACGCGTGACTCTTGATAGCGGCGGACATGGTGGAGAGTTGTCTTTCGGTATTCGAAAGTCTCTCTTTGTCGGCCGAGAACGCTAGGACTGCCTGAAACGGCGCGCGCGTTCGAGAAGTTCGTCATAACTGGCTATGGATATTGCAACCAAAGCAGCGCATACCACTGCAATTAGCAAAAGTGGCATCAGCATGATATTGATAATCCAGCGCACGGGCATGCGAACTCCATGTATTTGAAATGCTTGCCGTTTTACCAGACAGGCTTTTGTCGACGTTTCCAGAGTGTACAGACTGGCGAATCATGCGTATGTTCGCTGAACATCACTGACCTTGGTTTCAGGCAATCGTTCCTTCGCAGGCGCTGCGCGCTATCGAGACGGCGTGGAGGTCAAATGGTATCGATCACGCAGAGGTGATGCGGCGGCTGCGGCCGCCACGTTGATATGATCAGAAGAAGTCATCGCCGCACTTAATGCGGCGAACGCGTGGATTGTCGTATCCGAGGCTGAAATGCGGCGCTATCGGACTAATTGAAGGCGGTGGTTTTCACCGGCACCGGGAATCACGCGGCATAGAGCCGATTCAATTGATCGGCATAGGCAACTGGGCTGTGCTCGGAGGCTACGCGTTCAATGCATCGTTGCCCCCGCTCGCGCAGTGCTTCAGGGTGCTCGATCGCATCGCGGGCTGCTTTGTAGATGCCGTCGATAATCGCATCACGAAGCTGCCGTTTGACGGTTTCGTTATTCACGTCGAGCTCGTTTGATTCGTTAAGCGGAAGATCCACAACCCATCCCACCGAACCGTTGTTGATCTCAGGTAGCGCACGAACATTGGTTGTAATGACCGGGCAACCCGCCGCTTGGAACTCCAGGACCGAGTAGCCGTAAGTGTCGGCCCATGTCGGTAACAGGCCAACATGGGTGCGCCGCAATAGCTCGATGACTTCGGCGTTGGGCAGTTTCGTTTTGTGCGTGATGCGCTGACTACTGGAAATCAACGCCTGGGCCCGCAGCAGGGTTTCTTCTTTATCCTGAACCCCGCGGTGGGCATGGTTCCAGGTCTCGGAAAGATCGCCTACCAGCGTTAGCTCATACCCTGTGATTCCCTCCGATTCCAGACGAGCAAAAGCTTCAAGGGTTTCGTAGCCTCCCTTCTGGAAAAACTGCCGCCCGACGAAGGTGAAACGGACAATGCCATCATCCGGTTTCTCGGCGCAACCACTGATCAATGCCTGAGGCGGCGGAATAACTGCCATCTTTCGTACGATGACTTCCCTGAGCTCCGGATAGGACTCCAGCATGCGAAGTTGCATACGCATATTGCATTGGGAGAGTGCGATAATTTTTTTGCAATTGTCTCGGGCGATCAGGCCAAGTTTGTACCTGACCAACCGACTGTGTCTAAGCGAACCGTCTGCATTGCGCGATTGCTTGGCATCGAGATAAAAATTCTCGCGCGGGATCATCGACTCGAACGTCGACACCCAAGGCTTACGGGTGTTCGAAACGTCGTTGAAAAAATGGAAGCAATCAACGTCAGGCGTTCTCTTCTCTACGTGGAAAAAATCGAAGAAGGACAATTGCTTCCTGCTGAGCTTTCGCTCGATCTTTGCAAGGAAGCGGATGAAAATCGGATTGCCGATTTTTTGATATGTGGTGTCCGGCACTTTTCCCAGCACGCAGCGCTGTTCAGGGTAGTTACCTTTCGTATATCCGATTTTCATGTGCCGTTCTTTTGTTAGCGGAAAAAGAGAAATGCTTGCACAGCAACTGCGATGATCGCAGTCAGCAAAGCAAAGAAACGCAACCGCCTAAGCACGTTCAGCCGTTTCAACTCCTGCGACCCGCGCGCACGTGTTGGTTGCCACTCCAGGAACAACAGCTTCCCTTCGTGACGCTTTGTGGCCCATGCGGCTGTGTTCACGCTTACATATAAATAAAAAAGAACGCCCAAAACACAAAGTTTTGGAATGAGGTTCAACCCGATTTTCATACGGTCCCGTAGCGTGTGTGGCTGCCGGTATGATCTGGCAGCATCTGTTTTGTCTCGACGCGCCGAAGACTCACGCTTTTGCGTGACGGCGCGCTGCAAACAAGCGAGATTTATGCCAGATGAGTGGCCCACTACCCACGGTCTCGACTCGAGCCTGTGGGTAGCAACCGCTCGTATTTCTAGTGATATTTCGACCACGTAACTCGTAACACCTAAGCTTCGTTACGTTCCATTGCACGTAACACGCAATCCGCGAAGAGCATTCGCGACGTGAGTGGCTTCTTTTGTTGCGAGGTCGGGGAAGTTTTGGCGAAGGCGATCTGCGATCGGGAATTGCATCAGCGAGCGCCGGATCTTGTCACTAGCGTCCCCAGGGTTCGAACAGTAGTTGACTTGTGACGATGACGGAACGACTCAGCATGAGCGGCTTTGCGCTTCCGCCTCGAACCGATCCAACTGCCCAAGCAAATCCTTGATCTGAAACGTCTGCAATCGAGTCAGGGGAAACTCGTCCTGTATGCGTTGTAGCCGCTTTCGCCAATACGCCGGCGGGAGCACAGGTTCACCACGAAAGGCGCGCAACGACGGCGCCATTACACGCGCGACGTGCGCGATGTCCTCATCCATTGTCATGCAAAAGCCCCGAAAAGCCTCGGTGTTAGTTTTGTTTTTTTGTGTGCGCTTTGGGTGAAAGCGAGTTCATAGACGCTGCGCAAACGTCGACGCTCATAGTAAGAAAACAGAACGGCCAGGTCAAGGTTTCCGATCGAATTTCGGGTGGGCGGAACGCCGAATTTCCCTTGATTTGGGGGCTATTTCGATCACGGAGGCCTTTCGATGCATCACCTGGCAGGTCGCCAATAAAGACGTCTCTACACACGAAATTGCTTCGGTGCAACGCAAGTCAAACGTCGCAAGTGAGTGGTTCCAAACCTGAAGACGCAGGTAAAAAGGCGGATGAAGGTTGGAGCAGGGTAGCTACGAACTGTCGGCTTGTTCGGTGTGCGCACGCTATTCTCGCAACCGCAGCATCGCCAATGTTCCGCCTTAGCTCGAACTCGCCCCCGATCTGCGTGAACCTGCTCGCTCCACTTTAACGTTTGCGCATGCCGCGGAGCATCTGGCGGAGTTCCAGCATCCAGTCGCAATGTAAAGATTGGTTATAATTCGCGCGGTTAATCCATCGGGCGATCCAAGGAAACAACCTGGAATCGCACCGTGAGAAAATCCGCTGAAACCCTATCTCTCCCGCAAATGTATAACGGTGACGCCCACGCGAGCGTAAAACGCATTGCGCAAACCGCAGCCGAGTTGAGCGGGAGGCATGCGGCCCAGTTCGCCAAACTCGCCGCGTTGGCGAAATCCATACAAAAGTACCTGCCGGCAAGCAAGGAGAAAAAACCCGACGCACGCTAGCCAGCCCCGAACCCGGACCGAAGCTTGCCGCCCCTCAAAGCACATGCCCCCGCGGCGGAACCACCTCACCATGCGCCGCTCCCCCGCCTGCGCCAACCTCCGCCTCCAAATACCCGATCCGCACCGGCGGCACAAACCACGCAAGGCACAATCCGGTCAACGCAGCCGCACCAGCCACCAGAATGCCGATGTGAATTGACTGCACCAGCGTGTCCCGCGCCGAATTCATCATCGCGTCGCCCGCGTGCCCGGCGCTGACCAGGCGGTCGATCAACGCCGCCTGCTCCGCGCGGTCCACCAGCAACTCGGGGCTCGCAAACGATTTGAACCACTGTGTCGCCTGATATGACGTGAGCGAACGATGCACGCCCTGCGTGTAGAGATGCCCAAGCAACGCACCTGTCATCACCGTGCCCAGCATTCCACCGAAAGTGCGCAGCGATTGCAGCAACGCAGTCGCCGCGCCGAGCTGGTCGCGCGCGACAATCTGCTGAGAACAGACGGTCAGACTCGTTGCCACCAGACCGAGCCCGAGTCCGCTGATGCCCATACACGACATCCACACCAGATGCGGCTCCGTACCCCGGAGCACGACCACGCTCAGACATGCCAGCGCGGATAGCGCGAAGCCGACGTACATGATGCCGTTCGCGCGGCGAATCCGGGTGACAATACGATTGTTCACCACGCTGCCGATCGTCGTGCCGAGCAACAGCGGCGTGATCAGCATGCCCGAGTCGTGCGCAGACATCGCATAGCCGCCCTGAAACAGCAGGGGAACATAGAACACCAGCGAAAATAGCGCGAAACCGCCAAGCACGGACATCGCAAAGAGCGCGAAGAGTTTGCGGTCCAACAGCATATCCACGGGAATGATCGGATACGCGATCCTGCGCTCCCACAGCCATAGCGTCAGAGCAAAACTCGCTGCGACAGCGGCCAGCATAATCGTGATCGTGTCAATGCCGTGCTTCGGAAACAGTTCGATCAGCAATTGCAGCGCGCCGAAGGTGACGGCGATCACAAACGCACCGAGCCAATCGAGCCGCACGGGGCCCTTGCTTCGCAAGTGACGCAGCGGCGGCAGAAAGCGCTGCACGAACAGCAAGGACACGACGCCTACCGGCACGTTGACGAAGAACACCAGTCGCCATCCGCCGTATTGCGTGAGCATGCCCCCGAGCGTCGGCCCAACCATATTGGCAAGCCCGAACGCGGACGTCACGAAAACGAGCCAGCGCAGCCTCAGCTTCGGATTGGGAAACAGATCGGCAACGGTGGCGAACACCGTGCCGATCAGAATACCGCCGCCTATTCCCTGCAAACCGCGAGCCATCACCAGTAACAGCATGCTAGTGGCAAAGCCGCACAATACCGATGCACCGGTGAACAAGAGAATCGCGGCAATCAGGAACGGCTTGCGGCCGAACAGATCACCCAGTCGTCCGAAGATGGGAATGGTGATGACGGAGGCCAGCATATAAGCCGTCGCGACCCATGCGTATAAATCGAAACCTTTGAGATCGGCGACGATGCGCGGCAGCGCGGTGCCGACGATGGTTTGATCGAGCGCCACGAGCATCGACACAAAGGCAATACCCAGCATCGCCAGCAGCGACTCGCGAAACGGCAAAAGTTGCCCATTGGGTGGAGGCGTCTCGAGGCTGGGCGTCATGTCCATGTTACTTGTGTAGTTATTTGCGCGCGGCCTGGTGCGCGCTCAATGCCGCGCCGAGGTCCTCGTCCGTCATGGCAGGGCAGATGCTCATTGTTAGAGGCCAGTTCAAAAACCCCTGAGGGGGCTGTTTACTTTCTCGGCAAGCTGTTAACCTTGGATGCCTGAACAATGGAACCCAAGGGATGGAAGCGCCGATCATTGATGACGAATTGTGGACACTGATCGAACCGTTACTGCCGCCGCCCAAGCCCCGGCGCAAAGAGCATCCTGGTCGCCCGCGCGTATCGGATCGGGCGGCGTTGAATGGCATTCTGTTCGTGTTGAAAACCGGTCTGCGATGGAACTACCTGCCGACCGTATTGGGCTTTGGCTCCGGCGCGACCTGCTGGCGACGACTGAACGACTGGCGCAAAGCAGGAGTATGGGATCGACTACACGAACTGCTGCTCGACAAGTTGCGCGAGGCCGGGCAGATCGATCTTTCATACGCTGCCGTCGATTCCTCGTCGGTACGAGCCGTTGGGGCGGGCGAAAAACTGGCCCGAACCCCACGGATCGCTCGCGACCCGGTTCCAAGCACCACATCCTCGTAGACGCCAATGGCGTTCCCATCAGCGCCATCCTGACCGGCGCGAACCGCAACGACGTCACCCAGTTGCTGCCGCTCGTCGACGCGATTCCCCCGATCCGCGGCACGCGCGGCCGACCACTTCAGAGACCCAAAGTCATCTATGCCGATCGTGGTTACGATTCCGATCCGCATCGTCAACGATTGCGCGAACGCGGCATCAAACCGGTGATCGCCAGGCGCCGCACTGAACATGGCAGTGGTCTGGGCAAATTCCGTTGGGTCGTTGAACGGACTCACTCGTGGCTCCACAACTTCCGTCGTCTTCGCATACGCTTCGATCGTCGAGCTGACATTCACGAAGCATTCTTGAAATTCGGCTGCGCCCTCGTCTGCTGGAACATCTTCAGGCGTACGGAGCAGCCTTTTTGAACTGGCCTCTTAGCAAATCACTCCATTCGAGCGCCAGCGCGGACAGTCCACGCGTGTCGTCTGCCTCTACGACCGCAAAGCCATGCAGGCCACCGATCGCATGCCAGCGTCCCAGTAGTTTGACGCCTTCAGGCGCCACGCCGCCGGTTTTCATGAAGCGCTCGATGACGGCGTTTTCCGCAGTCGGCAGACCATTCCATTGCACGATGAATTTCATTTGATGTCTCCAGTATGACTTGGCGATGCCGACGCGTGACGCGCCTTTATTGCCACCCGCGTTGCGCGACGTTTTGGCATGCGCCGGCGCTGTGAACGCCTTTGCGCCACGATGCTGCCCAAAAATTCTCTGAAAACGGAAAGTGACATAAAACCACGTGGCATCCTAAACATCATAGGTGAGCACACGAGCCCCGAGGTCGCAGCGTACGGACATTCACCAGGCTAATCGAACAAGACACCAGTCGCCGGACCAACAGACAGCTACGTTTATTTCCAATTGCGGGCGCCTCGTGCGTCCTACAGGAAGGAACTTCTAATACGGCTATCGACGATGCCGGAATCGAACTGGTTGGAAGCGCGCCATGCAACGTGCCGTTGCGGCGAACATCAGAGGCGGGTCCTACTTGCGCGGCGATTGGAGGGGCACAGCGGTGCTGGAAGCATCGGCAATTGTCTGACGTGCAGCCGGAAAGCCGGGTGGGTAGTCCACAACGCGCGCGGAAAGTGGCGCCGCCAGCATGGTGATACTCGCACGCGTACCAACCCGTGCGCCGCCGACAATGGCCGCCATCGCCTTGCGGTCGAGTTCGACGCTTTCGGTGAGGTCTTTGATAACGAGCTTTGCCATGGTGGCTCCGGTGAAACGATTGAGCTGACGGCTGGTGCGATCTTCCAGCCGCCGCCCGGGGTGTGTTTGTCTTTGGGTGTGCGGAGGTCTCGTCGCACTATCAGTATAGGAAATCTGCTTGCAGCCCGCCTGTTGGATATGCATGGACCGCAGCAGAGAAGTCCCCGCGCTTCGCTACTGCGTGCCGTTAAGCAAAGGCATAGTTGGCGCCCGACAACGACGGGCTGACGTTCAGATGAAACGGTACGACATTGGCGCCGACCATGCCGATGTCGTTGAACGCCGCAACGTTGACCGTTTGTACCTGGGTGAGGTTCTGGTCGATCTTGACGCTGACATTGGCGATGCCGCCAAGGCCGCTCATCGACGGCACACCCGGCACGCTGGCGCCGGTGCCGCCGGCCACCGCCGACATTGCGTGGCGGTCGAGCTCGCGGGTGCGGGATAGATCGCGAATCATGAGGGATGACATGGTGATTCTCCAAAAGTGCGCGGAAGTTAGGCGTGATCGGAGCGAAGCGGAACTGGCCGAGGGCCAGTCCGCTTCGCCGGGTCAGGCTTTAAACATTGATGTTGTTGCTCGACGTGACGCAGGGATTGATCGTCGAAGTGAGTCCCGTGGCGAACGCGACGTTGTTGCCGTTGGCGTTCTGGATGTTCATTTCGTTGCTGATCATCTGCGTCGCGCTGACCTGCTTGCTGTTGTTCGGCGCGAACACAGGGCTAATGTTCGTGTACGACGTGCCGCAGGGGTAGCAGCCGAAGCCGAGGCCGCCGCGCACGGCACGCATAGCCTTGCTGTCGAGTTGTTCGGTGATGGACAGGTCTTTGATCATCAGCGTGTTCATGGTAAATCTCCTGGAAGTGAAGGTCAGCATCTTGCGGTTGGGTTCGAGCATCTCGTCTGCTCGAGCGTCACTAATGCATGGGCTGTGCCAGTTTTATTCGCGCGTCCTAACAAAGCCTGCGAAGCATTGATGGTCAAGGGTTTCGCGTCACGCCGCTGCGTCAAGGTTGCAGGATGGCGACTAACCCACAACGGGAAGCTGATGGCGCGCTCCCAACAACGCGCGAGATTCTGTTGGATGCCGCAAGACACTGGCGGGCGGCGCGGGCAGCGGGGCAATCCTGGTTTGCGAAAGCATGGGTCGGGGACTAGTATCGAAGCGGCACATGTAACTGGTTACGACAGGTTTTCTATTGGCCCGACAGGCCCCGGTCGCATGCGATCCGGCCCAACGGCAGCGGGGGCGCTTCGCACACATGGCTAGCCTTGCGCACGTAATTCGCGACTATCAGAGCGGCGAGCTGTCACGTGATGAGTTCGTCGCTCAACTCGACAGCACGTTGACGACCGAAGGACTGGGTCCCACGCAGCTGCTGGAAATGCTCGGCGTAGCGCATCGCAGATCCCCTCTGCCCGAGGACCTCTACGCCGAAGTTCGGCGGCGCATCGAACAGTTGCGCGTGTCGAACGTGGCGGCCGGCGGTGAGGAAACCGGCATACAGACCACCGTCGAGATACCGTCGCCACGCTCATCGAACTCAACGAACTCAGCGAACTCAGCGAACTCAGCGAACTCAGCGAACTCAGCGAACTCAGCGAGCTCAGCGGGCCCGACCGGCACGCCCGGATATGACCAGATCAAGGGCACAGGCGATACGCTGAACAACCGCTTCGTTCTCGAGGAATGTCTCGGTGTGGGTGGGATGGGCACGGTGTACAAGGCGCTCGATCTGCGCAAGCTCGAGGCGTCGGATCGCAAGCCGTATGTCGCGATCAAGGTGCTGAACGTGCAGTTCCGCGGCAATCCGAACTCCCTCGTCGCGCTGCAACGGGAAGCGCGTAAAGCCCAGGTGCTGGCGCACCGCAACATCATCGCGGTGTACGACTTCGACCGCGACGGACCGATCGTCTATCTGACGATGGAATACCTCACCGGCAAGCCGCTGAGCCAGCTATTGCGCACGCCGGGCTACAAGGGCATGCCGGTTCGGGCCGCGCTGCCGATCGTGCGCGGCATGTGCAACGCGCTGGCCTACGCGCACGAACACGGCTTCGTGCACTGCGATTTCAAGCCTGCCAACGTCTTTCTCACGACGAATGCCGAAGTGAAAGTCATCGACTTCGGCATCGCCCGCGTGTTCCAGCGGTCCGAGGAGGAGAGCGATGCCACGGTCTTCGATCCGGGCAGTCTCGGCGCATTGACGCCCGCGTATGCGAGCCCGGAAATGATCGAGCATCGCGAGCCGGACCCGCGCGACGATATTTACGCGCTCGGCTGCATCACATACGAGTTGTTGACCGGCCACCATCCGTTCGACCGCTTGTCGGCAACCCAGGCTCGCAATGCGGACTTCAAGCCGCAACGGCCACCCGATCTCGATTCGAAACAGTGGCGTGCATTGCGTGCCGCCCTCTCGTTTGATCGCAACACGCGCATGCCGAGCGTCACCCGCTTCATCGCGGAGTTCGATGACGAAGCGCGCGCGGAAAAGTCCGGTACGTTGGTCAAGACGGGATTCGCGGGCTTGGCGGTCGTGTGCGCCGCAGTTGTTAGTGTGTTTGCTTTGCGCTCCGCGCCGAATCGTCAGAGCGCGGCGCAACCGTCTGCGAGTGCGTCGCAAGCCGCTACCGGTCGGGAGGCTTCGGCGACTACGCCTGTTGCTGCCGCAACGGCGGCAAGCGCGCCTGAGCCACCGTCCGCTGTCGTGCCAAACGCGGCGGCGCCTGGCGCACCCTCTGCACAGCCCGCGCCCAAGCCCGTGCTGACCCTGGCCGCCATCGCCCCGGTGCTGGCGCAGGTGCCGTGCTCGGCACTGTCCGCCTCGGCACAGGACCACTCGCTGATGGTGCGCGGCTACGTTTCGCAACGCTACGGTGCGGCGCGTCTGAAGGACACGTTAGCGGCGCTTCCGGGCGTCGATGCGCTGACGCTTCAGGTCGAGCCGCTCGCTGACGATAAGTGCGATGTGGTCAAAGCACTCTCTCCCTACTGGATCCACAACTGGCAAGCAGGCCACGTTGCGTCGCTGCGCGTGCGTCCGCCGGGCGGCCAGTTGCAGGAGGGAGATTCACTGGTTGTCGACGTGACGACGCCCGCTTACGACTCATACGTGAATCTTGACTACTATCAGCTCGACGGCAGCGTCGTGCATATGGTGCCGAGCCCGCGCGCCAGGGACAATCAGGCGCCGCCGCACTACGCCGCTACCATAGGCGGCGCGGGCGACTGGATTATTTCCAGGCCGTTCGGAGCGGAAATGGTGGTGCTTCTGATCACGCCGGTGCAACTGTTCGATAAGCCGCGGCCTGAAAGTGAATCGCGCGCCGACTATCTGCAAGCTCTGGATGCGCGACTCGCGCAGATCACCGAAAAGTACGGTCAGAATCATATCGTCGCTGACTTCGCGCCGATTACAACGAAACCGCGCACCCCTTAAGAGACGGGCCGCGAGCGCGGCCGTATCGGTGGTCGCTTTATTTAAGGTCCTTCACCACCCTGACACCATCCTGGGACTGGCGCACGCTCGCGCTGTACTTGAAGCGCGTCGCGCTCAGCATGTAATTGCCGCCTTCGCGCCACGAGCCGCCGCGAATCACTCGCATGTCGCAACTGGGACTGTCCCACGCGCGGCCGTCAGAGGGTGCGCCCTGGTAGGAGTTGTGCCAGCAATCGGCGACCCATTCCCAGACGCTGCCGTTCATGTCATACAAACCGACCGGATTCGGCGCGAACGAGCCGACGGTCTCGGGCCCTTCCTTGTGCCAAGGGGGGCCGCAATCCATGCAATTGGCGTTGCCCTTGCGCATCTGCTCGCCCCACCAGTACGCCGTGGTGGTGCTGCCGCGGTCCGCATATTCCCATTCGGCTTCGGTGGGCAAACGGTACGGTTTGCCGGTCGTTTTGCTCAGCCACTTCACGTACTGTTGCGCGTCGTCCCAGCTGATGTCGCGTGCCGGCGCCGTCCTGTTCGTATTGCTCTCCGGAGTCAGTTTCGGGCAGGCATTCGCCGCAACGCATGCATTCCATTGTTCGACGGTCACCTCGTACTTGCCGATCGCGAACGGCGCGCCGATGGTCACGCGGTGGACGGGTTTTTCGGAGGGGTCGTCCGTATTGCTGCCCATCGAGAAAACGCCTGCGGGCAACGCGACCATGATCGGGCAGGCAGCGCAATCGTGGCTCTCGCCCGCGGCCGGTGGGTGCGTCGCGGATTTTTGCGCGACGACCGGCGCGGCAGGCGCTAGGGCTTGGGGGCCCGGCGCCGATATTGGCGCGGCAACGTGCGAGTGATCTTGCGTGGCAGCGTTCGCAGGCGGACTCTGCCTCGCGGCTTGCGGTGGCTGCGCAACGGGCGGCGCAACTGACGATGTGGGCGTCGGCGCAGCAAGCGGCGCACTCGCTGCAGCCGCGGCGCGCAACCGGTCAATGCGTGCATGGGCAAGCGTGGCGAAGCGTCCATTTGGATAGGCCTTCAAATAGGCTTCGTAATCGCCGGGATAGTTGCTGTCCTTGATGGAATTCCAGAACGTGATCTCGTATTGTTCGCTGCTGTCCTTGGGCAGGATGCCTCTGCTGTGCAGCGCGACTACGGCGTCCTCGACCACGGCAGACGCGCGCCTCGCGCTCGCGCCGCGAGATAGCGGCTCGTTCAGATTAAAGTCTTCGGCAAGCGAAGAGGCAAACCACGGAGTTTGTTCGCCGGCAGTCAGCTTGACCACTCTGGCCGCTACGCGTTGCAGCAATCGCACGAGAGACAGCGTCGAAGAAGGGCCGCCGAGCGCATGCAGCAAGGCGTTTGTGTAAATGCCGTGATGTGCGCCATCCGCTGCAAAGCCGCCGGGCGCCGTCGCGTATGCGATCAGGGTATTGGCAGGCAAGGAAGTCGTATCGGGTGATGCATCCACGGCGAAAGGATTGTCCAGACAGGTGTCGAGAATGATGAGGTTGAGCGCTTTTGCACGCGGTGCACCCATAGCCTGCAAGACATTGTCCAGATCGATACCCTCTCTGACGAGCCGTGCCGGCGAGCGTTCATCCAAGCCCGCAGGTAAGAGCAACGTCTGCGTTCCGATTTGCACGCCATGTCCCGCGAAATAGAAGAGTCCTGTGCCACCTTCGCGCAGACGTTGGCGGAATTCGCCGATGGCCTGCTGCATCTGCTGCGACGTCGTGTCAGTACGAAAGATGACTTCGAAGCCGAGCGCATGCAGTCTGTCGCGCATGGCGCTAGCATCGCGTTCAGCGTTACCGCTGATCGGGCCCGCGTTGTGGCCGTATGCGCCGTTGCCGATCACGAGGGCCACGCGAGCAGACTGCGCATTGTTCTTCGGAAATGTGAGCGGCGTGCTCAAGGCGGTCGGATAGGGGGCGGTAGCGCCATGCATTGCGTCGCCACGCTGCGCCGCGGCACCAACACTGCCGCAGTGCGCCTGAATTGCCCCGGCCATGCAGACTAGCAGGAATGTTCGCCACATATTCATATCCTGTTTGTTCCGGACAGAACATAGGTATTCGACGACCGCGAAGCTCGCAGCAGCCTTTGGAGTGGATTGGGCGCAGCATCGGCACTGCGATCGGCAATCCATCGGCAACCTATGAATAACGATAGCACGCGGTTTGCGCGTCACAATGGTCCGCACGCCTTCAATGCGTTATTCGGTTAACGAGCGTGGCGTATCTTTTTGGCAAGTTACGTCCTAAGCTAATTCACAAAGTAGCGCAGTACGTCCGTTTTATTAGTGCTGCCGCTCATCGACGAATGACGTGAACCCGGTACCTGAATCCGCGTGGAAGTACGCCAGTGTCCGCGACGTCCGCTCGGAGCGTCTGGCCGCAACCGGCCGCAGTGGAGCAGCCAGGACCATTCTTCGGGAGAGTGCGCAATGCGAAGAACCCTCACATCCGGCGTACTCGATATACGTCGCAGAACGAAGACAACGCTTGCAGCTCTCTGCACCGCCTGGTTCGCCACCGTTTTTCTCCTGCTCGGTACGGCGTCGCTGTCCGACTCAGCACGTGCCGAACAAACCCCTTCGCCCCCGGGCGCCGAGGAATACATCATCTGGCCATCAGATGGTGCCGTAATTCACGGCGGCAAACTGTGGGTCCGCATGGGACTGCGCAACATGGGCGTGTGCCCAAAGGGCGTGGCTGTTCCGAATACGGGGCACCACCATCTGCTGATCGATACCGACCTGCCGGCGCTCGACCAGGAAATTCCGTCTGATCGAAATCACCTGCACTTCGGTGCGGGTGAGACGGATGCGCGCATCGAACTGCCGCCTGGCAAGCACACGCTGCAACTCATTCTTGGTGACCATAATCACGTTCCGCACGTGCCCCCCGTGTATTCGAAGAAGATCACCATCACCGTACTAAAAGACTAGCTGTCCCGTTCATTTCAGGCGGGCTCGTCAGGACGGAGAGATCAACATGGACAGGATCATCGCGCTTGCGGCGCTGCTCGCATTTGCGGCATTGACATCACTGGCATCGCCGCGTCTCGCCGTGGCCGGCACGACTCCGTCGCCGGCCGGCGCGCACGCCTATATCGGCTATCCGAACGATGGACAGGTCGTACCCGCCAATAAGCCGTTCCGGGTCTGGTTCGGTCTGCGCTATATGGGCGTGGCGCCGAAAGGCGTCAAGTATCCAAACACGGGACACCACCATCTGCTGATCGACACCGACCTGCCGCCGATGGATCAGGAAATCCCGAATGACCGCAATCATCTGCATTTCGGCGCGGGCGAAACGGAAACGATGATTCAGCTTCCGCCGGGCAAGCATACGTTGCAACTGTTGATGGGCGACGACATGCACGTGCCCCACAATCCGCCCGTGTATTCGAAGAAGATCACCGTCATTGCGCGCTAGCCGCCTATGCGGATATCGACCTGACACGGCTTGCTCGTTTCAATGTCACGTCGCAGCCAACACAATCGCGCGGCTTGTTGGCTGCGATCCACCAGTTTCACTCCGTCGTTTCCTTGCAGTCGTATCGGCTCTGGAAGTACAGCATCTGCAAACGCCTTTATCCACGGCCGTTCGCGATCTTTCTTAGGATCAGAAATCAAAACTGGCACAGCCCATGCGTTAGTGACACTCGAGCAGACAAGATGCTCGAACCCAACCGCAAGACCGTGCTGTTTCCCTTCCCAGGAGATTTACCATGAACACGCTGATCATCAAAGACCTGTCCATTACCGCTCAACTCGACAGCAAAACCATGCGCACCGTGCGTGGCGGCCTCGGCCTCGGCTATGGCTACGGCTATCCGTCGTCCTCGTTCCTCAACTTCTCGCCCGTGTATGCGCCGAACAACAGCAAGACCGTCGACGCCACTCAACTGATCAGCACGACGATGAACATTCAGAATGCCAACGGCAACAATGCAGCGTTCGTTGCCGGCGTAACGACCACGATCGATCCGCATGTGAGCTCGAGCAACAACATCAACGTGCACTGAACCGCGCGGCCGACCGCGGAGGCCCTCGGGTCTCCGCGGAATACGCAAGCTCAACGAGTCAAAAAGTTCTGCGTCCAATCGTTCTTTTCACACGACCCACGCGTTACCGCTCAATCCCCCGCCGACCCTCCTGTACCGCTTCGATGGTGAAGACGGGCAGCACATGCTTTACTTAAACAGCGCGTTCTTCTCGTGCGGCGTAGCAGGTGTCATCGGAGAAAATCGTGTCTGCGTTGTCCGATTCCATGGTTCTTCAGCGCGCCAGCAATGCGCCGGCGCGGCGCGGTGCGAGCCGCCGGATTGCGGCGCTGCGCGGACTCGGTGCGGCAGTGGTCTGCGCGCTGTCGCTAGGCGCATGTGTCGATGTCAGCATGCCCGACTACAAGCGGCCCGATACGCCCGCCAAGGGATCGTGGTCGGATCAGAAAGGCACGCCGGTGTCGGCGGCCGCGACGATCGAACCGGACTGGTGGAAAGGCTTCCACGATCCGTATCTGGACACGCTGGTCGCGAAGGCCATTTCAGGTAACTTCGATATCAAGGTGCTGGCCGCGCGCATCGACGTGGCCAGCACGCAGATCGGCGAGGCTAAGGCCGGTGCGCTGCCGACCATGGATCTTGGCGGCGGCGCCGATTTCGAAAAGAGTACGAGACAGACGTTTGCCAAGCAGTACAACGTCGCCACCCGGGTGAGTTGGGACATCGACATCTGGGGCAAGGTGGAGAAGGGCGTGCAGGCCCAGAAGGCCGAATTTCACGCAAGCGAAGCGGATTGGCGCGCCGGTTATCTGGAACTGGTCGCGAACGTATCGAGCGCCTATTTTCAGATCCTGCAGTTCGACGATCAGATCGAGCAGCAGCAACAAACGCTCGTCACGAACCGGCAGATTCTCACGATCTACGAAGGCCAGCGCCGCAACGGCCTCATACCGCAAACGCAGGTGCTGCGCCAGCAGGCCGAAATAAACCGCCTGACGAATCAGTTGCTCGAATTGCACCGCTCGCGCGATGTCGCGAACAACGCGCTGTGCACGCTGCTCGGCGTGCCGGCGGGCGAGTTCCAGTTGCCGAAGGGGCATTTGCAACAGCGCGTGCAATTGCCGGTGGTGCCGGAGGGCTTACCTGCTCAACTTCTGGCGCGGCGTCCCGACGTCGTGGCCGCTGAGTTCAGGGTACTGGAAGCCTATAACCTGGTCGGCGAGGCCAAGCTCGCGCAACTGCCCACCATCAACCTCACCGGCCACGGCGGCACCGCAAGCTTCGCACTGACTGATCTGCTGAAGTCGTTCACGTACGGATTCATGCCCAGCATCAATATTCCGCTTCTCGATCCCGGTGTGCGGGCTCATGTGAAAGTCACGCAGGCGCAATCCACGGTTGCCGAACAGCAGTACCGCGTCGCCGTTATGGGGGCGTTCGAGGAAGTAGAAAACGCGTTGGTCAATCTGAACTCGCATAAGGCGCAGCGCGTGGAATTGCAGCAGGAAGTATCGCGTCTGCAGATCGTTGCCGAGCAGATTCAGTCGCAGTTGCGCCTCGGCGTGGTGTCGCAGCTGGAAGTTTTCGAAACTGAACGGACCTTGCTGGAAGCACAGCAGGAACTGCTCGCCAACCACCAGTTGATTCTGTCCGACACGGTGCTGCTCTATAAGGCACTGGGCGGTGGCTGGCCGAGCGTGGATGTACAAGCCGAAGTAAAGGAACACTGAGCTAATCGGTGACAGGGTGCGTGTGGCGTATTTCGACTGCATATGACGCATGAATGGCTTATACAACCGACGATGTGGAAATTGACACTTGCCATGTGTGACTTAAAATTTGTAAGGAGCCGGACTCTGCGTGGCTCTCCAGAAAATCCAGTATTCGCCGTAGTTCTTCCTTCCGTTCCTCCTGTGCTTTCGACGCAGCGGGTAAACGATTAGTGATCCAGATAAAATGACGGCCGGCGAAACCCCGATAGCTGAGATGCGCGCGACATTGGACGCCACGTTCGACGTGGTGCTGTCGCCGGTTGCGTCCGCGCAGCGTCCCGCACTCGACGCGATCCGGATCGTCGACAGCCTGTTTGCGATCGGCCGAAGCGACCCGCCGTTTAGCGATTACCCGGCCGAGCGGATTGCCCGCCTGTCACGCCGCCATGCGCGGATTTTCACGGAGCACGGCGCTGTCTATGTCGCCGACCTTGGCAGTAAGAATGGCACGACGCTCAACGGCGTTGCGGTGCGGCAAGCGCCAGCGCGGGTGCGTGCCGGCGACGAACTGTGCTTCGGCGGCGAGCTGTGCTATCGGGTGGGTATCGAACCGCGTGCGCGGATTGTCGCCGCCGCGACGGCGGCGCCGGTGCCTGGCCTGCTGCTGGTGCCGCAGCGCGACGACCTTGGGCTTCTGCCAATCGACGTGCAGGCGTTTCCATTTCTCATCAGCAAGACAGACGAGGTTTTCGCGCGCTACAAGGATCGCTATCCACACCAGGTCAACTACATTTCGCGGCGTCATGCGCATGTCTTTCTGAAGAGCGGCGAACTCTACCTGGAAGATCTCGGCAGCACCAACGGCACATTCGTCGGCGGAAAGCGGCTTGACGAAGCAGCCGTGCCGCTTGCGGAGGGAGACGTCCTTGCATTTGGCGGCGATCACTTCGTCTACAGGGTGACACTGAAACAACCCTCGGACGTCGAGCCGACCGTGACCCAGCTATCCCCCAACGCAGCAGCCGGCGAAGCAGCCGATGCCGACAAGACCACCTTCGTCGGCGCCGCGCATTCGTTCCTCGATATCTTTTGCGTCGACCCAGGGCTACAGCGGGAAGATGAAGTCAACGAGCAGGCTCACGCTGCCGCCACACACGCGAAGCGCGATACGCACACTGGCGGTGAAAACGGTGCAAGCGGCACTGGCGGTACCGGCGGAACCAACGGCAAGCAGGGCTCGAACGGCTCATATGGTCCACATGTAGCCAAACGCCGCCCGCAACGTTGGCGGCTGCTCGCGGGCGAACTCCGAAATGCCTTTGCAGGCGGTGAGCGTACGATCGAGCGTCGCGCCGTGTGGGGAAGCTGCGTCGCCCTTGCCGTTCTGCTGGCCATCGCGCTGACCTTTTACATGCGAGGTTCATCGGAGCGCGACCTGCGAAATTTGCTGGCGAGCGGCGAATACAGCAGCGCGGTGACGGTGGCAAACGACTACCTGGCCCACCACCCCGACGACACGAAGATCGGCGCGTTAGCGAGCGAAGCGCTTCTGAAGGCAAAACTCCCCGGTTGGTTGAACGCGTTGCAAAAGGCGCAGTTCGACCAGGCCGACGCGTTGCTCAAGGATATGCGTGCGTTGAGTACGAACAATGCGGACGCTGCGTCTCTGGTCGGTGAATTGCAATGGGTGGGCGACCTGG
Organism: Paraburkholderia sp. BGA-UO-ETr-F12; assembly: GCF_059567945.1. Lineage (NCBI taxonomy): Bacteria > Pseudomonadati > Pseudomonadota > Betaproteobacteria > Burkholderiales > Burkholderiaceae > Paraburkholderia > Paraburkholderia sp. BGA-UO-ETr-F12. Next base: position 23,600 of record NZ_JCAQOZ010000064.1, read on the forward strand.
AGCGCTTCGTCACGGGGCGCGGCGGTGTGGAGGCGCCAATCCGCATGTACGCGGACGAGAGCACCATCAAGGGCCTGCTGCAACGCTGGGAAGACGATGCGAAGGGCCATCAGCGCGCGCTCGACCGCATTGCCTCCTATGTGCCAGTGTTTGCGGAGCCGTACGCGCAGGCGCTGAGCCATCTGCGCAAACTGGAAAGCGACGACTCGGTGTACATCGCCGCCATCGACCGCCTGAACGGCACCATTCGCACCGAGCTGGTGCGCGACAAACCCGACGCGCTGCCTGCCGTCCTCGACGATTATGCGCAGCGCTATCCGCGTCTGGCCGGCCTCGACCGAGTACGGGAAGATCTGCGGCTCTACACGGAGGTGTTGAACGCCGCGCTCAGCCGGCAATTGACGTCCTTGCTCACATTGCTGAAAACGGTGCGTTTCAGCACGCCGCCATTTCAGGCGCAGTTCCAGCAACTGGCCGCGAGCCGCCTGCCGTCGCCGGACATCATCCAGCGTCACGATGCGGCGAGCGCAGCGTGGCAGCGCGGTGATACCCAGCAGGCCGTAAGCGACTTGCAGGCCATGCCGGCCGGGCCGTGGTCGGACGTGATCGCCACGGAACGGGCGCATAAGAAAGCGTTGCTCGATCAATTCGCCGACTTGCAGAAGATCCGTGGCAGCAAGGACTACGAGCAACGCCTGCTGTCGTTCTACGCCAGTCTCGATCCGACAGCGGATGCGTGGTTCGTGCAATCGATCCAGAAAGACGTCGCCGCTTTGCACGACAAAGCGCTGGCGCGCGCGCAAGACCTGTTGCTGCGCGCGCAGAGCCTTTGGAAACAGTATCGGGCGAATGGCCCGATTGGCGGCACGCAACGGCTCGAAGCGGGGATCTCGCCCGGCTTTCGTAGCGCGGCGCGTCTGCTATCCGATGCACAGGCGGCGGCGCAGCAGGGGATGCGCATCTATACGCAACTGAAGGCGGATCACCCCGCCGATTTTGACAGGCTGCTGGCGGATATCGACGCCGAGGCGGATTTGCAGCGCCGCTCGCTGACCGAGTTGCGCATGGTGCTTGACCCTGGGCTGTTGAAGGCGAAGCTGGCGTTGATTGGAGGCGAGCAGAGTGAAACGCGACAATCACCCTAGACCGTTGTCGGAGGCGCTGGAGGACCACAGCGTCGAAGGCATTGCGATTCTGACCGCGGAGCCGGTGAGAATCGCTCGCGCGCTGATCTGGGCGATGGTCGCGCTGGTGGTGGCCGGCCTCCTGTGGTCGTTCGTCGGGCGCGCGGATGTGATCGTCAGCGCACAAGGCACGCTGTCGCCGGAATCGGAGGTGCGCCGCATTTACGCGCCGATCGACGGTGAGCTTGCCGACCTGTACATCGCCGAGGGGCAACCCGTATCGAAGGGCGACGTGCTGGCGCGACTGAACGCGCGCGGCGCGATCGAAGCCGCGAGTAACGCGCTGCAGGCGCAACTCAAGCTCGAAGACGCCGAGCGTGACTGGAAGCAGTTCCCTGAGAAGAAGGCGCTAATGGAGCGCAAGGCGGCCGCGTTGAAAGCGCAGATGGAGGTCGAAGCGCATCTGCACGAAAATCGTGTTTCCGAAGGCACGACGAAGCTCGCCGAAGGCCAGAAGGCCGAACTCGACGAAGCGCGCAGCGTGCTCGACAATGCGCGCCGCACGCGTGAGGCGGCGCGTCAGGAATTGGACCGCTATTCGCAACTTTTCGCCCAGCCGGGTGGCGGCGGCATCGCCGAGCTGCAGGTAGAGCAGAAACGGACCGCCGCGCTGGAAGCGGATAACGCCTACCGCGTTGCGCAATCGAAACTCGCGGAGCTGGATTTTCGTCTCAGCCATGAATACGCGCAGGCCAACGCGCAACTCGAAACCAGCGGGCAGCAGACCACCGACCTACAACTTCAGTATGACTCCGCAGTTCGCGACATCGCGGATGCGGAAGACAAGGCACGCCTGCAATTGCAAAGCGCGCGCCTCGCGGCGGAGGCCGCCGCGCGGATTCGCTTCGAGAATATCGACAAGGACAATTTCCTGCTGATCCTCGCGCCGGTGTCCGGCGTCATTACCGACGTGACCTCCACCCAGCGGGGCGACAAGATTCAGGCGAACGCGCCGCTCGGCGGCATCGCGCCGAAGGATGCGAAACCCGTGCTGAAGATCGAAATCGCCGAGCACGACCGGGCCTTCCTTCATGAAGGCCAGCCGGTGAAACTGAAGTTCAACGCCTTCCCATACCAGCGCTACGGCTTGATCAACGGCACGCTTGCCTATATTTCGCCGGCCACCAAGCCTTCGTCGCAGGACAAGCAGCCGGTATACGAAGGCCGCGTAACGCTGGAGAAGAACTACTACCAGATCGCCGATACCCGCTATCCGCTTCGCTACGGCATGACGGCGAATGCGGAAATCGTGGTGCGCGAACGGCGCCTGATCGATCTGGGTCTCGATCCTTTCAGGCAGGTCGCGGGATGAGCGCGGACGACACATCAATTCAAGGAGCGGATGACATGACTGCGATAGTACGAATCGACGATGAAGTCGTGGACGTTTCCGAGTTCATTCGTCTTCTGAAACTGACCGGCCAGTTCGAGAGCCTGATCGAGCAGATCGTGCGCGACAAGCTCACGGTGCACGCGGCGAAGAAGCAGGGCATCGCTGTCACAGCGGACGAAATCCAGCAGCGTGCCGATCAGTTTCGCCGCGTGCGCGGTTTGCATCGCGCAACCGATATGAATCAGTACCTCGACGCGCTTGGCGTGAACCTCGACGAGTTCGAAGCGTTCATTACCGATGGCCTGTATCAGGAGAAGATGCTAGACCTGGTTGGCAACGAGGCGGCGATCAAGGATTACTTCGCGCTCAACTCGCCGAAGTTCGATGCAATCGAAGTGAGCCATATCGTGTTGGACAGGGAGGGCAAGGCGAAGGAAATGATCTCGTACCTGCGCGACGATCCCGACAGTTTCGCCGACATGGCGCGCGAGCATTCAATTGCGGATACGCGCGAAGCGGGCGGGGTGATCGGCAAAGTGCTGCGCGGATCGCTGAAGCCGGACATCGAGGCGAAGATTTTCAACGCGGCGGTGGGCGATCTGCTCGGACCGTTTCCGTCGGCGGATGGTTCATGTTTCGAGATTTTTGCCGTGACGGCGAAATATCCGGCAACGCTCGATGCGGACGTGGCCGCTGAAGTCAGGCGCTTGCTGCGCGAAAGCTGGTTGATTGCGCGAGCGCAGGAGCATGTGATTGAAGCGCGCTGACCGCGTACTTCGCATTGCATTGCCCGCCACGCAACAGCGCGATGTAACGTAAAGCAAAGCCACGCACAGCCGAATCGAGGTCCGCAAGCATATGGATGCCCCCCAGACCGCGCCCTCCGCCGCCGAGTTTCTCACCTCCGTGGAAATTCTCTCGCCGTTCTCGCGCGAAGAGATCGAGCGTCTCGCCGAGTACGCGCAAGCGCGCTTCTATTCGTTCGGTGAAACAGTATGCTCGGCGGGCGAAACGGCCGACGGTCTTTACGTGGTGCGCTCAGGGTCGGTACGGATCTTCACCGAGGAGCATGGCAAGGAAACCAGCATGGGCGTGCGCAAGACCGGCGAGATCTTCGCCGACATTGCGATGTTGCGCACGTACGTGCATGAAGCTTCGGTGCGGGCTTCGGCGAAAACGGAATTGCTGTTCATTCCCCGCGCCGCGATCGAACCCGTGCTCGCCGGCAATCAGGCCGCCCTGGCCTTTATCGCGAGCTACGTGGCAATCAACTCGGCGGGCGGCTTCGTCGCGCAATTGTTCGATCTGCGCGGCAAGCTCAACAAGGCGGAACTCGAAGAGTATGTGCGCAGCGTCGGCGTGAAACGGGTGGCCGCCGGCAAGGAAATCCTCAAGCAGGACGGGCGCGATGACCGTCGGCTCTATGTGGTTCGGCAGGGCGAAGTGCGCATTGTCCGCCATGAGGAAGGCCACGACTACACGCTCGCGACGCTGGGCGAAGGCGAGATTTTCGGCGAGAAAGCCTGTTTGATGCGACAGGAGCAAATGGCGTCGGCCGTGGCGACGACCGATACACGGCTGCTGGTGATCCCCGAGCGCACGGTCCATTTCATTCTGGAGCGCAATCCGAAGCTGCGTGAAGTCCTGGATGAGCGGATCCGTTACGGCGAGCGCGAGCTGCAAAGGCAAAAACGCCTCGAGCAGCGCCGCAAACTGCCGCTGATGCTCGATCTGCAAACCAAACCCGAGTTCGGTGAAAAGGTTATCAAGCGCTTTGCGCTGGTTGAACAGGCGGAAGAAATGGATTGCGGCGCGGCATGTCTCGCCATGGTCTGCCGCCACTACAACATCCCGATGACGCTCGGCAAGCTGCGCGAACTCGCCAATGTGACCACGCAGGGCGCGACGCTCGACAGCCTCGCGCGTGCGGGCGAATCGCTCGGCTTCACCGCGCGCGGCGTGCAATGCACATTCGATTCATTACGCGGTTTCGATCTGCCCTTTATCGTGCATTGGGAGGGATACCACTACGTCGTGGTGTACGGGCTTTCGAAAGACTACGTCTGGGTCGCGGACCCGGCACTCGGCTTCAGGAAATTGACGGTTGAGGATTTCGAGCGCGGCTGGAGCGGCACCTGCCTGCTCTTTACCGGTGGACCGGATCTCTTGCAGATGTCGGCCGCGCGTTCACCATGGATACGCTTCGTGGGCTATCTCAGGCCGTATAAGAAGATTCTCGGCCACCTGTTTCTCGCCACGTTCGTTATTCAGGTGCTGGGCGTGATTCCGCCGCTGATTATCCAGAACATTCTCGACGGGGTGATCGTTCACCAGAACGTCAGTCTGCTGCATCTGCTGATCGGCGGCCTGATCATTGCCAACGTGTTTTCGCAATTGATGTCGTCGATCCGCGCGTATCTCGCCAATTTCATGGTGCGCAACATGGACTTCGCGATGATGTCGCAGTTCTTCAAACACACCCTCTCGCTGCCGTTCTCGTTCTTCGCCAAGCGTAAAACGGGCGACATCTTCGCGCGCTTCCAGGAGAACCAGACGATCCGCGCCTTCCTCACCGAGTCCACGGTGACCACCGCGCTAAACCTGCTGATGGTGTTCATCTATTTCACGATCATGTTTGTCTACAACGTGAAGATGACGCTCGTATTGATCGCCTTTGTGATTCCGATTATGGCGTTGACGGCGCTGGCCACGCCGAAGATCAAGAACTACGCGCGTGAGGTGTTTACAGCATCGACCGAATCGAAGTCATTTCTGATGGAAGCGCTTGCCGGGGTCGAGACGGTCAAAGGTATGGGTATTGAGCGGCCGGTGCGCTTGCGCTGGGAAAAGAAATATGCGAAGGCGCTCGAGGTGCAATACCGGGCGCATGCTTTCAATATTCTGGTTGGGCTTGGCAGTCAGTTGCTGAACGCGGCGACCACGATCGCCATTCTTTGGGTGGGGGCGAATCTGGTGCTGGCGCGCGAAATGACCATCGGCCAGTTGATCGCTTTCAATGCCTTCATGGGCAGCGTGCTGGGCCCGCTGATGGGCTTGGTCGGGCTGTGGAGCATGCTGAACGATGCGGGCGTGGCGATGGAACGCCTCGGCGACGTGCTCGACATCGAGCCGGAACAGAAGCCGCAGGACTTGCCGTCGCGCGTAATGCTGCCTGATCTGCAAGGCGAAATCAGTCTCAGCGGGGTCTATTTCCGCTACGCCGAAAACGATTCGGCGTACGTGCTGGAAAATATCAGCTTCGACATCAAGCCAGGCGAACTGGTGGCGATTGTGGGCCGCAGCGGTTCCGGCAAGACCACGCTCGCGAAGCTGCTGGTCGGTTTCTACACACCGACCGAAGGCAAGATGACGATCGACGGCTACGATCTCGGCGTGGTCGATAAGGCCTATTACCGCGCGCAGATCGGCTATGTGATGCAGAGCAATCTGCTGTTTTCCGGCACGATTGCCGAGAACATTGCAAGCGGTGACGATGCGCCCGAGCGGCGACGCATCGAGGAAGTCGCGAAGATGGCCGACGCTCACGCGTTCATCAGCAAGATGCCGCTTGGCTACGAGCAGATTGTTGGCGAGCGCGGCATTGGCTTGTCCGGTGGGCAGATCCAGCGTTTGTGCATCGCCCGGGCGCTTTACCACGACCCGCGTCTGCTGGTTTTCGATGAGGCGACCTCGGCACTGGACTCGCAATCGGAAAGCAATATTCTCGGCAACATGCACGATATTCTGCAGGGCCGAACGGCGGTGATCATCGCGCACCGGCTCAGCACCATCATGCGCGCGGACAAGATTCTGGTGCTGTACGAAGGGGCGATCGTCGAACAGGGCCGTCACGATGAACTGATTCAACGCGGCGGCATGTATTACCAGTTGGTCCAGAAACAGTTGAGTGCGTGATGAAGATACTCGACCAGGTTGAGGAACCCAGCCCGGCGATTTCCTACGCAGGGCTGATCGAACGCATCGAGATTCTGCGCTCCACGCTGCGCTGGTCGTCCCGGCTCGAGCGTGCCGATATCGACAAGCTGCTCCGGCAAGCCACTTCCTTACGCGACGAGGTCATGCAACTCTCGCACAAGGAGCGCTTTGTACAGGCTGCCACGGCTGCGGAGCCGGTCGTTGCTGCCGATCAATCGCGAGGCGCGCGCAGAAAGGCGTTGATCGAGCGGAGTTTCATTTTCGAAGGGACATTCGGCGACAATCCGCGTTTGCTGGAGTCGCTCGAAATTGCCGAAAAAGCGGCGCCGACCGATCTGCCCGTATTGATCGACGGCGAAAGCGGCACGGGCAAGGAGCTGATGGCGAAGGTGATTCACGCGAATGGCGCGCGCTCGGACAAGCCGTTCATTTCCGTGAATTGCGGCGCAATTCCGGACAATCTGCTGGAATCGGAATTGTTCGGTCATCGCAAGGGCGCGTTCACAGGGGCATCGAATGATCGCAAGGGAAAGTTCGAAAGCGCGCATACCGGTACGATCTTTCTCGACGAGATCGGCGAGCTCCCGCTGGCCGGTCAGGTGAAACTGCTGCGCGTTCTGGAAGCGCACGAGATTCAGCGCGTGGGCTCCGATGAGACGATTGCGGTCGATACGCGTATCGTCGCGGCGACCAATCGCAATCTTCGGCAGCTCAGCGAGGAGGGCAAGTTCCGCGAGGATTTGTTCTACCGTCTCAGCGTGATTCACGTCACCTTGCCGCCGCTGCGTGAGAGACGCGATGAGATTCCGCTGCTGATTGCATGGTTCGGCGATGAGGCCGCCGGCACGCTGAAACGCAGGCCCGTCAGATTGACGCCGCGTTTACGCGACTTTCTGCTGAACTATGCGTATCCCGGCAATATTCGTGAACTGCGCAACGTGATGTATCGCGTCTCGTGTCTGGCGGGCGAGGTGGCGGATGTCGATCATCTGCCGGTGGACATGCGGCCGGCCGCTCCGGGTTCAGCCACGGCTGTGTCCCATGCGGAAAAAGCGACGGGACAGGAGCCGATCAGCGTGGCGAACCTGATGTCCCTGAGCGACGCAAAGCGCGCCGCGAGCGACGACGCCGAAAAGGCCTTCCTGGAGCGCGGCCTTCGGGAGGTAAGCGGTACCGTGGCGGAATTGGCGCGGCGCATCGATATGAATCGCTCGCATCTGCAAATGCTGCTGAAGAAGCACGGCCTGCATTCAAAGGACTTTCGCAACCGCAACGCACCGCCTACGGGCAGAAACGGTACTGACGAGCACGACGACGAAGACGCCGATAGCTGAAACGGGGTGTCTTGCGTGACGCGCGCTGCTACGGCCATAGCGCATCCGGTGCCGCTTTTTTCAGATCGGTGCGTTCAAGGCGCGGGGTTCAGCAAGGTTTTGTCGGATGCGTACGGGTCTTCTGCTTGCACGACTACCGCCGTGACATTGTCACGCCCGCCGTGAGCAAGGGCCAGCTCGACCAGTTCATCGGAGGCGCGCTCACATGCCACCGAGGTCAGCACCGCCAGTATCTCCGCATCGCTGACTTCGTTGCTGAGGCCATCGCTGCAGAGCAGGAAGACGTCGCCATCCGCAACTTCGATTGCATCGTCATCGAGTTCGAGCACGTCCGTGGCGCCCACCGCGCGCGTAATCATGTGCTGCGCCGGATGATGCCGCGCCTGTTCGTCGGTAATCACGCCGAGCGATTTGAGCTCTTCCACCTGACTGTGATCGCGTGTGAGCTGCCGCAATTGTCCTTTGCGATACAAATAGAGGCGGCTGTCGCCGGCCCACAAATAGGCGCAGAAGCGGTCGCAGGCGAGCAGCACGATGACCGTGCTGCCGATCCTTTGCACCTGGCGGCGCGCGGCTTCGTCCCGCAGTTGACGATTGGCTTTTTGCAGCCGTGCGCGCGCGTCGGCGACGCCGGTTTTCATCGCGGCCGGTGGCGCAAGGCGGCTCAGCGCATCGATCACCAGACGGCTTGCCAGATCGCCGACCGCATGCCCACCCATGCCGTCGGCGACGGCCCAGCGCCCGGGTTCGGGCTGGTCGAGGCAGGCATCTTCGTTGATTTCACGGACGCGTCCGACGTCGGAACGCGCGGACGACGTCCATCGAAATTGGCTCGGACAGGTCACAAGAGCTACACCGTATCGTTTCTGCTGCGCGCGTCCGGGGAGACGTTGATGTTCGAGTTCGCGCCCGTGTTGCGCACATCCACGGACTGGAACGTGTTGATCATCTGGTTAGCATAGAAGTTGTTCGAAATGTCGTACAGGTTCACAACCGGACCAATGCTCGGCGTTTCCCGCACATAGGGCTGAATCCAGCCGTACACCCACGGCGCACCGCCGCCGCCGCGGATCGCCGCCATCGCTTTACGGTCGAGCGCGAGGTTGAGCGAGAGGTCGTTCACACTGATGGAAGCCATGTCGTTCTCCGGTTGGCCGCGTGCACCGGGCGCGCGATTGAATAGGATCTGGACGTGACGGTGCAAGTGCCATGCCAATTTGCGACGCACGCGCACGCTTTCACGTAACGCCTTGATTGCGCGGCGATTCCAGACGCTTGTCCAGGCGGCAACGGTTCACGCGGCAATGCGGAGGTCGGGCGGTATCCAACATCCGGGCGCGCACACCGGTGGCGGACCCAACACCTTAGGCAGGTTGCCGGGCTCTTGCAGTGGCACGCACGGCCGCTCTTCAAGTAAGTCGGGATGATCGACGCTGGCCAACACATCGGCGTCTTTTCTGTCGGCTCATAACGGACACCTGCTCCACCCGGCACCGCCAGAAACGCTTCCCAGCCCTTTAAATAAAGGCTTTTCCTCGCCTGGCCCGGATGATGCAAAAGACCTCGCAACAGTGTTGGATATTGAAGCGAGGCCAGCCATGAACACCCACTTTCTTCCGGCAAGCAGCGAAGACCGCGACGCGCACTGCGATGAAGCGCTGAGCATCGACTTGCCGATCGGCGCGCATCTCGTCACGCAACGCCGAGGCTATGAACATCATGGCATTTACGTCGGCAATGGCCGTGTGGTCCATTACGCGGGTTTTGCGAGCTCGGCGCATCGTGGTCCCGTGGAAGAGGTGGAATTGGCCCGCTTCGCGGCCGGTCACGCATTGACGATCCGCCCGACGCTGAGCGCCCGCTATGTCGGCGATGAAGCCGTGCGCCGCGCGCGCTCCCGCCTCGGAGAAAACCGGTATCGCCTGCTCACCAACAACTGCGAGCACTTTTGCGCGTGGTGCCTGCTTGGCGAAAGCCGCAGCGAACAGGTGCATTGCTGCCTGAGGCATCCGCGCGCCGGTGTGCTCACGCTGGTGTGTCTGGTGAAGGCGTTTGTCGAGCGGGCTGCGAGGAACGATCAGGCAGCCGCACAGTTCGCCTGAGCGGACGTGATCGAACGTGATCGAGCAGGAACGAGTTCAGCAATTCAAGGGTTTGAGGATTCAAGGAGCGCATCATGATTACGGCAGAAAAGACCTTGCACTGGGCCGTCGATAAATGGCTCGCGCCGACACCGTCGATGCCCGCGCGCGTCGTGCGGTTCTGCCACAGCGCGTCTGCCCAGCAGCGTTACGTCTGCGTGGAGGCGTTGCGCCCCGGCGGCCTGCTGTCGATCTTCTTCTTCCGTCATGCCGACGGCTCGTGGAACGTGTTTCCGCCGCAAGCCGAGCGGCCCGCCATGAACGGCTATCGCCGTGCGGCAGTTTGCTAGCGTGATGCGAGCGAGCCCGCTTCCTTGACGATCCACTGGCTGAACAGCGTCATGGCCGGCGTCATCGGTTTGCCCTTCAACCACGTCAACCAGTAGCTGCCGGCGTGAACCTCCACGTCGAATGGGCGCACCAGGCGGCCCGTGTTGATCTCGTGATCGAACATTAGCGCGGGCGCCAACGCGATGCCCGCGCCCTGCATCGCCGCCTCCACCATCAATCGCGAAGAATCGAACACCGGTCCACGAATTGGCCGCGGCGGAATGCCGGCGGCCGCGAACCAGCTTGCCCAGTCATCGACCCGATAAGAGCGCAGCAAGGTTTCATTGGCGAGATCCGCCGGTTCGGCGAGGCGCCGCGCGATGTCAGGCGCACACAGAATCGCGAGCGGCGCGTCGAGCAGCCGGGTGGCGAGCGAGCCAGGCCAGGTGCCGTCGCCGAAACGAATTGCGAAGTCGAGGCCTTCCGTGGCGAGATCGACCAGATTGTTGTTGGTGAGCAGGCGCAATTCGACAAACGGATGCGCTTCGCGAAACGACTTGAGCCGCGGCATCAACCAGCCTACCGCGAAGGTGCCCACCACGCCGACCGTCAACACCTCGTGAAAGTGGCCGCCCTCGAACTGCTTGAGCACGGCTTCGATGCGATCGAACGCATCGGTGAGCACAGGGCGTAGCGCGAGGCCTTCGTCCGTCATTGCGAGTCCGCGAGGCAATCGTTTGAATAGCGTCGTGCCGAGTCGCTCCTCCAGCGTCCTGACCTGCTGGCTCACCGCGGCCTGGGTGACGTTCAACTCGAGCGCGGCGCGCGTAAAGCTCAAATGCCGCGCGGACGATTCGAAGGCGCGCAGCGCGTTCAATGGAAGATACGGTCTCATGGCGGAAGCATAAGTTTTTCTTGGGGACCGACTAACTTATCATCGTTTGCCAACGCGCGGTGGAACTCCGATAGTTGCGACTTCACATAAGGAGCGGCGATGATCACAAGACGGAAATTCGCGGGCGCGATGCTTGGTGTTTCGATAGCTGGGGTTGCGGTTGGCAGCGGTGGAGCGTTTGCGAAAGTGGTGAAGGCGGGCGCCGTCAAACAAGGCGGCGCGGTCAAGGCGGAGGCCATCCGCCAACGGCTTGCGCAGATCGAAGCGGAAAGCGGCGGACGGCTGGGCGTCTCGATCCTCGACACGACGTCCGGATTGCATACCGGTTTGCGCACGGACGAGCGGTTTCCGATGTGCAGCACGTTCAAACTGCTGACAGCGGGTTTTGTTCTGATGCGCGTGGATCACGGGCAGGAGACTCTGGAGCGGCGCGTCGTATTCTCAAAAGGCGACCTTGAACGGTATTCGCCGGCGACCAGCCGGCACACCCGCGAGCTGACCGGTGAGGCGGGGATGAGCGTCGCCGACTTGTGCAAGGCGGCCATTACGCTCAGCGACAACACCGCGGCCAATCTGCTGCTGGCAAGCTTCGGCGGTCCCGCTGCTTTGACCGCGTTCGCACGCAGTATCGGCGATGGCGTCACGCGTCTGGACCGTAACGAACCGACTTTGAACGAAGCGACACCCGGCGATCCGCGCGACACCACCACACCCAACGCAATGCTCGGCGATCTGCGCGAACTGCTGCTGGGCGAGCGCCTTTCCGCGCCGTCGCGTGCGCAATTGCTGGCCTGGCTTGCCGCCAATCAGACCAGTGGCGAACGGATTCGCGCGAAGCTGCCGAAGGATTGGGGCGTCGGCGACAAAACCGGCTCGGGCGATCACGGCACGGCAAACGACGTTGCGATTCTGTGGCCGCCGGGACGCGGGCCGATACTCGTCACGGTCTACCTCACCGAGACAAGCGGCGATGCGGCGCGCTGTAATGCGGCGATTGCCGATGTGGGGGAGGTGGTGGTGGCGTCGGTCTGATGGGGTGGGCTGGCCGCAGATGAAACGGCGGTTGAGCTTCGCACGACGCCGCCGGTCACGGCCAGCCGTTGCGCGACGCACCCGGGACGCGTGGCCGCCGCCTAAGTGAATCTTGTCCGCTTCAGAGGCCGGAAGTCTTTGCAGTTTGACAAGATTCCCATCGAAGCAGATAATTCGCTTTGCCTAAGGGCCACGATAAATACCTGACTAGCAGCAGACGGTCGGCTATCCGTGGACTTAGGCATTTTCATTTCCGGGACGAGTCGCTGCTTTTTGCATCTCCGGCCTGGACGTCGACCTCGACTTCGACGCCGCAATTTCCTACCCCTCGGCTACACCGGTTCGGTCGTGATTTCGACGACTGGCTCGCGCTTCCAGATCAGAAGTCCATTTGCCTCCCAGCGCTCGATAACTGCAGGATCGTCTTTCGCGTAAGCGCTTGCCATCCAGTGCATGTTCGGTTTGTTTGCTGAATCCGGCACGTCGACGCGAATCGCGACAAGCAGCGGATTTTTGCCGTCAGGCATTTCGATCGTAACTACCACAATGCTATCGCGCTCAGTGGCTGATTCATACACCGCGACGGGTTTGAGGATCAGTTCTCGCAGCGAGGCGACCGTCTCGGGAGGTAGGCCATGTTTCTCCATCACTTTGAGAAGCAGGCGAACGGACGTGACAACCGCTCGATCGGATAAGTTGATCGCCGCCAGCGTTTCCTTCGTAAAACGGCCGATGAGAACCTGATGACGGTAGTCGCTGTCCGTAAGATCCCCTCTTTGATGTCTCCGCAATAGCTCTGCTGTCAGCTCTACTGACAGATCGAAGCGTGCAAATCTGCTCATTGATGCCTTTGTATTTTCGCCTTCCAGGCACCCAGGAAGATTGGAATTTTATCTGCGCTGCCAGAGCAAAAGGCATCTCTTTATAGTGGGTTCCGTCGCGACCGCGTATCCGCTGAAACAGGCAGAAATGACCCTGCTTAGCCGTGCAGTATTTGCTTTCGATCCGTTGCATCGCAGAGGAACCAATGTCGGCTATGAGAGGACCGCGTCATGGCGTAAAATTTCAGCTTCCCTATGGAGCAACGTGACTAACGCGAACTCATGCCAACGCCTGCGGACAAATCAAACTCAAAGGAAACCGAGGGCGTGGCCGTCATCGATCGCGCTTGCGCGATCCTGTTCGCCTTCCGGCCGGATGACGCCGCCCTCACGCTCGCCGAACTCGCGGCGCGCACGGGGCTCTACAAGAGCACGTTGTTGCGGCTCGCCGGCTCGTTGATCCAGCATCGCCTGCTGCTGCGTCTGGACGATGGCCGCTATCAACTTGGCCCGGCCACTTTTATGCTCGGCGCCCTGTATCAGCGCAGCCTGAACGTCGGCGATATTCTGGTGCCGCTGATGCGTGAACTGGCGGAAACAAGCGGTGAAAGCGTGTCCTTCTATGTGCGCGACGAAGCAGTGCGCGTGTGCCTGCATCGTGTGGACTCCACCCATGCGGTGCGTTTTCACGTGCGCGAAGGTGACGTGCTGCCGCTGGAAAGCGGCTCGGGCGGCCATGCGTTGCTGGCGTTCGGCGGCACGCCGGGTGCACCGTACGAGAAGATTCGCGAGGACTTCTACTGTGTGTCGATCGGCGAACGCGATCGGGAGACGGCAGGGATTTCAATGCCGGTATTCGGCGTGCGTCAGAGCTTGCGCGGCGTGCTCACGCTCGCGGGCCCGAGTTCGCGCATCGATCAAGCGTTTTTCGAGCGCAATCTCGACGCATTGTTCGATTGCGCCGCGCGTGCCACGGATGCGTTAGGCGGCGACTCGCGCGCCATGCGCAGCGCGCAGCGGCGCGCTGCCGCGCTTCAGGACAGGTGACGTTCGGGCTTGCCTGTGTAGATGTAGCCCATTTGGCGCGGCATCGGGCCTTTGTTGCGCTCGTTGCGTCCGCGCTGCTCCCACGCATGCGACAGAATCCCGACCGCGCGTGACAGGCAGAACACGCCGCGTGCCAGCTCCGGCGCAAAACCCAGTTCCGCGTAGATCACGGCGGTTGCGCCGTCGATATTCATCGGTACGGGCTTGTTCTTGCGCCGCTTGAGCAAGGCTTCAATGCCGCGCGCAATCGCGGCGTATTGCCCCCGGATACTCTTTTGTTCGACGTTCTCATCCACGAGTGCAAGAAGCCGGACGGCTCGCGGGTCGACCGGATGAAAGCGGTGTCCGAAGCCGGGCAGGTACTTGCCGTGCTCCGCGGTAAATGCATCGACTCCTTGCTCGACCGCGCCTTCCAGCGCGGCGCCGGCCTTCATGAGCGCAGCGATGGAATCGTACAGTTCGACTGCCTGCTGGCCCGCTCCGCCATGCACGTCGTCCAGCGCATTGATCGCCGAGGCCATTGCACCGTTCAACGGCAAGCCGCAACTGGTCGCCATTCGCGAGATTGCAATCGACGGGGCGTGCGGGCCATGATCCACCGACGCCACCAGCGCCGCTTCGAACAGGCGCGCTTGCGCGGCGTCAGGCAGTTCTCCGCGCAGCATCAGCCAGATCATTTGCGGAAAGCTGACGTTGCCAATCAGTTCCTGAATCGGAAAACCTCGTACCTTGATCGAGCCCGGATGAATATCGATGATCGAGGTGCTCCAATACTCGGCGGCGAGCTTGGCAGCGTCGAATGCTTGCGTCATGTTCAGATCACTCCTTCGGAGCGTAGGTGGTCGATTTGTGCGTCGTCGTAACCCAGCGCGGCGAGCTGCTCGCGCGTGTGAGCCGATAGAACCGGCGCGGGCGTGGCCGGCGCAGTATCGGCATCGGAGAGACGAAATCCCGCGCGAGTCACGCGTTGCCGCTCAGTCGCGCTGTTGCCCGGAAATTCGCGGATGAACTCGCGCGATTCCAGATGCGGATGAGCGAGGATCTCGGGCACCGACATCACGCGTCCGGCCGGCACGCCTGCTTCGAAAAATTTGGCTTCCCAGTTTGTCGCACTGTCACTCGCCAGCGCCGCTTCGATTTCAGCCTTCAATGCCGCGCGATTCGCTTTGCGTGCATTGCGCTCGGAAAAGCGCGCGTCGTCGAGCAGATCGGCGCGGCCGATCAGGTGGCACAGGCTCGCGAACTGCTTGTTCTCGTTCGCTGCGATATTGAGCGGTCCGTCGCCGGTTTCGAAGGTGCCCGAAGGCGCGGCGGTGAAGTTCTCGTTACCCATCGGCACGGGCGTGACGCCGGCATTCAGATAGTTCGAGACGACCCAGCCCATTGTCGCGAGCGTGGCTTCGAGCATCGAGACGTCGAGCATGCGGCCATGCCCGCTTGCGCGGGCGTCCACCAGCGCGGCGCAGATGCCAAATGCGGCGGTGAGACCGCCTACCGTGTCCGACACCGGATAGCCGACGCGCAATGGCGCGCTGTCGGCGTCGCCGGTTACGCTCATTACCCCCGAAATGCCCTGGATGATCTGGTCATAGGCGGGGCGCTTCGAAAACTCGCCGTCCATGCCGAAGCCGGAGATCGCGCAATACACGAGCTTTGGATTCACCTCGCGCAACGCGTTGAAATCGAGGCCGAGCCGCGTCATCACACCGGGCCGGAAATTTTCGACCAATACGTCGGCGGTTTTGACGAGCTCGCGCAAGATGGTCTTGCCGCGTGGATCCTTCAGATTGAGCGTGAGGGATTGTTTGCCGGCATTGACCGCAACGAACGAGGCCCCCATGTTGCGCGTCGACGCTTCCTTGTCGGCACCCAGACGCCGGGCAAGATCGCCCCCCTCGGGATGCTCGACCTTGATTACCTCGGCGCCCAGCAATGCGAGCTGATACGCGCAGAAAGGGCCGGCCAATACATTCGATAAATCCAGTACCCGCACTCCAGCCAGCGGCAACGTCATCTTTGAAGCCTCTTGTTCAATGCGCTCAGTTGCGCTCGATTGCGCTCAATGCGAAATTTCGTCGAGATTGCGATTGTTGGTGCGCGGCCCGAAGAGACCGATCGCGCCCATCACCATTACCATCGACAGCGTGATCAACGCGAACACGCCCGGCACCTGGAAGTGGCGCAGCGCGAAGGCGATC
This sequence comes from Paraburkholderia sp. BGA-UO-ETr-F12, assembly GCF_059567945.1. Lineage (NCBI taxonomy): Bacteria > Pseudomonadati > Pseudomonadota > Betaproteobacteria > Burkholderiales > Burkholderiaceae > Paraburkholderia > Paraburkholderia sp. BGA-UO-ETr-F12. Next base: position 39,791 of record NZ_JCAQOZ010000064.1, read on the forward strand.
ATGAAGCCGGAGAACATCGCGGATAAGCGCGACATCGAGTAAACGAAACCGACGGCGCGCGCCCGCAAACGGGTGGGGAACAGTTCGGTCTGGTACGCGTGATAGCCGACCGACAGCAGCGTGCCGCACAGCGTGATCAGCACACCTAGCGTCATTAGCATCGCAGGCGAGGTTTGCGTTGCGAACAGGCTGCCGAACACGGCGATGCCGAGTGCCGACAACACGATCAGGGTCTTGCGTTCGATGCGGTCCGCGATCGCCATGCCGATTAGCGGTCCGAACGGATTGGAGATCGCAATGACGAACGAATACAGCAGGCTGTGCGTAATCGTCACGCCCTTGGAAACCAGCAGCGTCGGCACCCATGATGCGAAGCCGTAGAAGCCGATCGCCTGGAACAGGTTGAAGACGAGCATCGTGATCGCGCGCTTGCGATACGGCGGCTGCCAGATTTCGCGGAAAGCGGCCTTGGTGGTAGCCGGCTCGACAGCCGGCACCGGTGCGGGCAAGGGCTTGCCGTATTGCCGGGCGACTTTTGCTTCGATCGCTTGCAGAACCTGTTCGGCTTCGGCGGCGCGGCCTTGCTGGGCGAGCCAACGCGGGCTTTCCGGCACGCGCCGGCGGATGGCCCACACGATCACCGCGCCGAGTGCGCCGACGATTACGACCCAGCGCCAGCCGTCCACGCCGAACGGCGTTTGCGGCACCAGCCACCAGGCGAGCAGGGCGACCGACGGCACGGCGGTGTACTGCACCAGATGAACAAACGCGAAGGCGCGGCCACGCAGGTGTTTCGGCACGAGTTCGCTGACGTAGGTGTCGATCGTCACCAGTTCGACGCCCACGCCGATGCCCGCGATCAGGCGCCACAGGTTAATGGCCGGCGCGGTGGTTTGCAGGGCCATGATCAGCGTGGCCGCGGAATACCACAGTAGCGAAACGGTAAACACGGTTCGTCGACCGTAGCGATCCGCCAGACCCGCGAGAAAGAAGGTACCGATGAAGAGTCCGGCGAATGACGCAGCCACGAACGCGCCCAGCCCGGATACCCCGAAGAACGAAGCGGTTGTGGTTGCATAGAGTCCGCTTTTGACGAGGCCGGGGCCGACATACGCGGTGAAAAACAGGTCGTAGAACTCGAACCAGCCGCCGATCGACAGCAGGAATACCAGCATCCATATCGTGCGCGTGGCGGGCAGGCGATCGATGCGCGCATTGACGCCGGGCGTGAGCGCCTGCGCGCCGGTGCTTGAAGCGGGCGACGCGCCGGGTGCGTCGAGCGGCAGGCTTGCCATGGAATCCTCCTTGGGAGTCTCTTGCCTATGTCGTTCTGTCTAACAGAACGACGTTCTATTTAATGAGTGTGCTGAGGTTAATCCTTGTGGTGGTTGGCAGGAATTCGGGGTTTTACCTAGCCGTCAGGCCGCGATCCGCGCGAGCGTGCCGAGACGGGCGCTGAATGAAAGCCGGCTTGCGCGCGTATTCGATGGTGGGGTTCGGCCGTGCCGGAATAATCGCGGTCGGGGAGTTTTTCAACTCGATGCGACGGAGGCGCAGTGCACGAGTGCAGGGCATGAAACAAAGTTGCTTCGCCGTATACAATTCGGCAGCGCCTGATTTTCGCCTAATACTCACCTGATCCCACTCATGCAGAATCCGACCCGGGCCTTTCTTCTCGGTCCGCTCCTGAAAGGCGTTTCCCGCTCCTTCTACCTCACGCTGCGCGTGCTGCCCGCCGGGATGCGCGATCCGATTGGCCTCGCATACCTGCTGGCGCGCGCGGCCGACACTATCGCGGACACGTCGCTGATCTCGCCAGAGCAACGCCTTGCGCTGCTGCTGTCGCTGCGCGGCCGGATCGACGGCGCGCCGGATGACGGCGCACTGTTCCAGCGTCTGGCAACCGAAGTAGCGGGGCAGCAGGTCCAGTCCGATGAAAAGGTCTTGCTGGAATCGCTTGCACCCGCGCTCGAGGTGCTCGCGCAACTGAGCGAGTCGGACCGCAAGGCCGTACGCGAAATCGTCTCGACGCTGACCGAAGGCATGGAGTTCGACCTTCGCGCGTTCCCCGACGAGCGTTCCGGGCAGATCGCCGCGCTGCGCGAATATGCGGAACTCGACCGCTATACCTATCTGGTGGCTGGCTGCGTCGGCGAATTCTGGACCACGATGACTTACGCACACATGCCCGGCACGCTGAAAGAGCGGCCCGAGACCATGGCGCGCCGCGGTGTGCGTTTCGGCAAAGCGCTGCAGATGACCAACGTGTTGCGCGATTGCGGCAAGGACTTGCGGATCGGCCGCTGTTACCTCCCGCAGACGATGCTCGATCAATACGACCTGAGCGTGCAAGACCTGCTGCTGCCGGCGAATTCCGCTCGCGCGAGGCCTCTGATGGTCGAACTCGTGCGCGGTGCGCTGGATCATTTCCGCGAGGCGCTCGACTACACGCTGGCGATTCCCGCGTGGTCGGTGCGTTTGCGTCTCGCCTGTTTGTGGCCGATCCTGATCGGCCTGGACACGCTGTTGTTGCTGGTGGATAACGCGGCCTGGCTCGATCCGGCCAAGGTCTCCAAGGTCCGGCGCAACCACGTGTACGGAATCATCGCGTCTTCGCTGCTGCTGGTGCCTTCGAATGGACTGGTGCGCGCGACTGTTGAGAAACGGATCAAGCAGATCGAAGCACGATTTTGAGTGTCGGGTTCGCATCTGCAGATGCTTCGTTATCCGTTTTAATTCGAATGCATTGGACAAAAGACGTGCAACCCATGCCGCGTCTAAAAACCATTACACGTTAATGGCGCTGCCAGATAATCCGTTCAGCATGGCCGTGCGGACCCGCTGACCCCTCCTTGCCTGCGCATCCAGAACTCCGACGCTCCCGGTTCCGGCATCTGCGCGTGGCGGCGATATCTTTTCACCAGCACTGATCGCCCGCAATATCCTAACGGATAGCCCCGCATAGCAGTTTCACGCGAAAATCCGCTTCACTTAATCTGCATCATTGAATTGCTGCCAATCGGGAAACCCCTAGCATCCTGAGTCGATGGTTCGCGTTAGTCTCTTCAAAAGAGGAGACGATCCATGAGACAAGCGTTCAATATTGCTGTGGTGTTGTTGCTTGGCTATCTGATGGCGGATAGGGCGCTGATGCGCGCGCAAGCCGGGGAAATGGGGACAATAACGTGCCACCAGGGCGCGGAGCTGGTCAAGGCTAATGCGTTGAAAAAGGGCTTCGGTAACGCCGGGGCCAGCAGTCAAGGTGAAAATTTCCTGTCGAGCTGTCTCGTCACGGGGCGTGGCGAAGTAGACGGTCTGATCGCCCGCGAATAACGCCGGTGTCGGGTACTGCTACGGCGTCGCAATCTATGCGGAAATAGAAAAAAGCGCCCAGACCACGGAGGTCCAGGCGAAGTCATCGGGAGCCCGATGACGGAGGTATCGAATACAGAACTGGCCCGCGACCGGGGATGCCCGGTCGCGGGCCAGTTCGTTTGAATCAGTGCGCGCGGCTGTTCTGCGCGCCTGGCAGCCGACAGGGCAAGCAGCAAAGTCTCTGTGGCGGATTCCGCTGGACTGCCTGGTTACCGGCTCGCGTATCGGCTTAGTTGCCGAAGTAGATCGACTTCGGACCGTCTGCCGGAACCGCATGGCCGGATTGCGACGAGCCGCTCACCACACCGCCGAAGCTGCTTTGCGCGGCTTGTGCGGTACCGTTCTGCGTGGCGACACGGGCTTGTGCAGCCTGAATGTCAGCCGGGTAGTACGGGTCGGCACGGCCCGGTTGGTAGCCGGCCTTTTCGAGTTGAACCAGTTCTGCACGCACCTGGGCGCGGGTCACGGGCTGGTTGGACTGCGCAAACGAGGCAACAGGAGCGGCCAGCACAGCGGCGATAACAACAGCTTGAATGAGCGATTTCATGATGAACTACCTCCAGTTCGGTCTTTATCTTGCTACGAGCAATGTTGTTCGTAGTCAGTGATTGCATTGTAGTTTTGCGATCTGGCGAGAGTAATCGTCAATTCAGGTAAGGTTTGTTGCGCAATTTGATACAAAAAGGGGCGCCGATGGCGCCCCTTTTTTCATGCAGCCTGACGGTCAACTCAAACGGCTGCGGGCCGCCACTTCAACAGCCGGTGTTCGAGCGCAGTCAGCAGATAATCCGCGGCCAGTGCGACCACGGCCAGCACGATCATTGCCGCGAACACGCCGCTTGCGTTGAACGCGCCTTGTGCGGTGGAGATCAGCAGGCCGATGCCTTGCTTCGAGCCGAGGAACTCGCCGACCACCGCGCCGACCAGCGCAAAACCGAAGCTCACGTGCAAGCTGGCGAGAATCCAGCTCAGCGCCGACGGAATCACCACCGAGGTCGTCACCTGACGGCGTGATGCACCGAGAATCTGCGCATTCGCGATCATGTAGCGGTCTGCCTCGCGCACACCTTGAAACGCGTTGGCGAACACGACGAAGAACACCATCACCACCGCCAGCGCCACCTTCGAAGCCATGCCAAGTCCGAGCGCAATCACGAACACCGAGCCGAGCACCACACGCGGAATCGAGTTGGCGATCTTGATGTAGAGGCTGAACACGTCGGAGAGCAGCTTGTTGCGGCCGAGCACGATGCCGCAGAACACACCCGCCACCGAACCGATAATGAAGCCGAGCCCGGTTTCTTCCAGCGTGACCCACACTTGCGTCAGGAGCGGACCTTGCGACGTGCCGTTCACGAACCAGTCGACGATCTGATCGAAAATCGCACTGGGCATCGAGAAGAAGAACGGATCGATCCACTTCAGGCGCGCGGACAATTCCCACCCGCCGAGCACCACCACCAGCACGACAATGCGCAGCGTAATCACCAATGCCTGGCGCTGCCGGATGCGTTTTTGCGCGACACGCTCGACCTGGGCGAGCGTCACGGGATCGATGCCCGAAGGCATCATCTGTTGAGGGGTCGTAGACATGTTTGCCATTCCTTGATTAACCGATCTGCACTTCTTCGCGCAGGTCATGCCAGATGTCGCGCGAGATTTCGATGAAACGCGGTTCGTAGCGAATCTCCGACGTGACGCGCGGACGCGGCAGATCGATTTCGTACACTTTCTTCAGCGTGGCCGGGCGGGCCGTCAGCACGAATACGCGGTCGGCGAGCGCGATCGCTTCTTCCAGATCGTGCGTGACGAACACCACCGAACCGGCGCCGCCCCACAGTTGCAGCAGTTCGTCCTGCATCAGCGTGCGCGTCTGCATGTCGAGCGCCGAGAAGGGCTCGTCCATCAGCAGGATTTCCGGCTTGTTGATGAAGGTTTGCGCGAGCGCCACGCGCTTTCTCATGCCGCCCGACAGTTGATGCGGATAGTGCTTGCCGAACTTGTCGAGGCCCACGCGCCGCAGCCATTCGTTGGCTTCGTCGTAGGCGGCGGATTTCGAGCGGCCGCGATACAGCGGTCCGGCCGCCACGTTGTCGAGCACCGAGCGCCACGGGAACACGGCGTCTGCCTGAAACACGAAGCCGATGCGCGGATCGATGCCGTCCACCGGCGCGCCCATCACGCGTACTTCACCGGTGGTCGGCTTCAGCAAGCCGGTGATCATGCTGAGTGTGGTCGACTTGCCGCAACCCGTCGGCCCGACCACCGCGACGAATTCGCCGCGCGCCACCGACATGCTGAAATCGCGCAATGCGACGGTTGCCTTGCCGTCCGGAGAGATGAAACGGCACGATACGTTGCGCATTTCGATGGCCGGCGTATCGCGTGACATGGGTTGGTTCATCGGCTGGTGCCTCGCAGTTCTCTTGATGTTGAATGGGCGTGACGTCGAGAGCGTTGCTTCGCGCTCACTGCCTCGACCTCACTACCTCTAGCGCATTACTTCGCCGCGGTCTTGACCGGTGCCGACACGTAGTCGTTGGTGTAGGTCTTGGCGAGGTCGATATGCTTGCCCTTCACCGAAGGATTGAATGCCGACAGCACCTTCAGAACCGTTTCCGGGCCGTCGGCGGGCATCTTGCCGTCCTTCGTGAACATCGGCAGCGACGCCTTCAGCGCGCCGACGTACAGATCCTTGTTGTTGCCGTAGTAGTCCTTCGGCATCTTCGCGGCGATCTCATCCGCGCTATGCGTCGCGATGAAGTTCAGCGTCTTCGCGAACGCGTGCGCGAGCTTCGCGGCGTCGTCCTTGTGCGATTCGGCCCATGCGCGCTGCACGTAGAAGCTCGACGCCGGATACGTGCCGCCGAGCGCGGCGCGCGTGCCTTCCAGCGTGCGCATATCGACCAGCACCTTGGCGTCGCCGGTCTTCAGCAACTGCGAGACGGTCGGCTCCGTGGTCATGCCCGCGTCAATACGGTTCTGCTTGATGGCGGCGATAAAGCTGTTGTCCGCGCCGACCGGCAGCAGCGTGTATTGCGTGGACGGCACGCCCGCGCGTTGCGCGAGGTATTGCGTGAGGAAGCTGGTCGACGACCCGAGGCCGGTCACGCCCAGCGTCTTGCCCTTCGCGTCGGCCATGCTTTTGAATGTCTCGGCAGCCTTGGTGGAGACCATTTCCACTTCGCCCGGCACCTGACCGAAAATCACCAGCGCCTGGACTTCCTTGCCCTTGCTCTGCAAGTCGATGGTGTGATCGTAGAAGCCCACCACGCCTTGCACAGCGCCGGCCAGCAGTTCGTTTTCAGCATCCACGCCGGCCGGTTGCGAGAGAATTTCGACGTCGAGTCCTTCGTCCTTGAAGTAGCCGAGTTGCTCCGTGAGCTTGGCGGGCAGATAGATGATCTTGGTGGCGCCGCCGACCATGATCGTCAGCTTCTCGGCGTGAGCCGCGGCCGAAGCGGCGGCAAGGGTGAACGCAACACCTGACACAGCGGCAATCTGGCGCAAGGTACGCATGAAGCAGTCTCCTTAGGTTTGGTCGCCGCTATCTGCGGATGCGGCGCTTTCTGGGTGAATGACGGGGATTATAAAAATCGCAAACCTTCTGGCAGCTTTCGGGGCTGGGGGCAAATTATGGGTGTTAACCCGAGAATTCACATCATCCTGCCCGCCACCCCCTGGCAAACCCCATAACGTAGGCCACGAATCACGCAAGCCGCGCGCAAGGCCGCTGTTTTACGGCACAATCGGCGTCCTGACTTTTCCGCGCATCGAGTGACCCAGTCCGCCGTTCCCACCATGAAGCTGCTGCTTATCGAAGACAACCCGACGCTTGCGCACTGGCTCGCGAAAATGCTGGAGCAGGAAGCGTTCGCGCTCGACGCGGTACAGGACGGCGACGCCGCCGACCACCTGCTGCTCACCAACCACTACGACGTGATCCTGCTCGATCTGAATCTGCCGAAGCTGTCGGGCAAGAACGTGCTGCGCCGGCTGCGCCAGCGCGGCGACGCCACACCGGTACTGATCCTGACCGCAAGCGGATCGATCGACGAAAAAGTGGAACTGCTCGGCGCCGGTGCGGACGACTACCTGGTCAAGCCTTTCGAAGTGCGCGAACTGATCGCGCGGATCAAGGTGGCGATCCGGCGTCAGTCGCCGTCGAAAGCCAGCGAGGTTGTGTGTGGCGATCTTTCGTTCGACATCGACACGCGCCAGTTCACGTTGAAGGGCGCACCGCTGAATGTCACGCCACGCGAGCGCTCGGTGCTCGAAACGTTGATCTTGCGGCTGGGCAAGACGGTAACCAAACCGGCGCTGGTCGACGCGATTTTCACGCTGGCGGACGAGCCGAGCGAGGACGCGGTCGAAATCTACATCTCGCGGCTGCGCAAGAAACTCGACGGCAGTTCGGCCGCGATCGTCACGCTGCGTGGGCTCGGTTATCTGCTGCGCAAGAAAGAAGATGACCAATAGCCTGCGCATGCGTCTGCTGTGGTGGCTGCTGGTGCCGCTCGCGCTGTACGTGTTCGTCACCGGCAAGGCGGAGTACGACAATGCGCGGCGGACGGCGGATCTGGTGCAGGACAACCAGCTGATCTCGTCGGCGCGAATGATCGCCGGCGAAGTGGAATGGGTAGACGGCTTTCTGCGCGTGGACGTGCCGCCGGCCGCGCTGGAGATATTCGCGTCGCCGTATCGCGACCAAGTGTTCTACAGCGTGCGGGTCGACGATGGCCGCTTGCTGGCCGGCACGCCGGATTTTCCGCAACACGCGGTGCTACCGTCCGATCGGGCCGATCACTACGATGCCCAGTTTCATGGCCAGTCCGTGCGCGCCGTCGGCCTCGTGCGGCTGATGTACGACAACGGCGCGACGCACCGGGTACGGGTGACGGTGGGCAAGACGGTGCGCTCGCGCGACGCGATGGCACAGCAATTGTGGCAGCCGCAACTCGTTCGGCAGATCGAAATGATCGTGCTGGCGGTTGCGCTGGCTTGCATCGGCCTCACCTTCGAATTGCGGCCGCTGATGAAAGTAAAGGAGGACGTCGCCGACCGGGACCCCATGCAACTCGAACCGATTCGCGTCGAGCGCCTGCATACCGAGTTGCGGCCCATCGTCGAAGCGATCAATCAATGCATCGCGCGGCTTGGCGTACAGGTCGCCGCACAACGGCGTTTTATCGCCGACGCTGCGCACCAGTTGCGCACGCCGCTTACGCTGCTCGGCACACAATTGCAGTTCGCGCGTCAGCAGGACGGCCTGAATCCCGCGCTCGACGAAGCGCTCGCCGCGATGCATCGCAGCAACCGTTCGATGGTCGGGCTGACCAACAAGCTGCTGTTGCTTGCACAGGCCGAGGCCGCCGACAACCGGCAACTGGCCGTGGAAACGTTGGATCTGGTGCCGCTGGCAATGGACGTGGTGGAGGACCTGGCGCTGCTCGCGCAGGCTCGGGACATCGATCTGGGTGCCGAACTGAACGGCCCCGCGCCGGTGGCCGGGCATCGCGGCCTGCTTCAGGCGTTGATCGCCAATCTCGCGGAGAACGCGATCCGCTATACCGGCAGTGGCGGCCACGTGACGGTGGCAGTTGGCGCGCATGACGGTCTGGTCACCGTGTCGGTGCGGGACGACGGCCCCGGCATTCCGGCCGAGTCGCGCAATCGCGTATTCGAACCGTTTTTCCGGGCATCGACGGATACGGAAGGAACGGGTCTGGGCCTTGCCATCGTGCGCGAAATCGCCGATGCGCATCACGCTGAGATCGTGCTCAAACCAGGCGAAGGCGGCAAAGGCGTACATGTAAGCGTTTCGTTTCCGCGAGCGGCGGCCGAAGGGCGTCAGCCCGCTTGAACCGGCCGCTTCGGATCGACGAATCTGGAACCAGTCGGGACAAACCCGCAATCGGCGCCGGAAACGCTCATGTGAAAGCTTTGGGAAGGATTCGCGCACCTAGAATTTTTGCTGTCGACCTATTAAACATCCAGCGAAAGGTGCGCTGGTTTCCAGAAAAGAGGAACGACGAATCGTGTTTTCAGGCAGTTTGCGCGGACGTTTGTTGTGGTGGCTCCTGCTGCCGCTGGCGGCGTTCGTTTCCATTTCCGGCCTGATTTCGTACCGTAACGCGCAGACCACGGCCGATCTGGTTCAGGACAACGCGCTGCTATCGTCGATGCGCATCATTGGCGAGGACATCGATTGGGACAACGGCAGCGTTTCGATTCAGGTTCCACCTGCCGCGCTCGAGCTGTTCGAGTCGCCGGAGCAGGACAGTGTCTACTATCGTGTCGAAGCGAGCGGCCACCGCCTGCTGGCCGGCAGCCTCGAGTTGCCGGTGCCGCGCGGCGCGGGCGATGCCCCGATGCTCTACTACACTCATCTCGACGACGGCCGGCCGGTACGCGCGGCTGTTTATGTGCGGCAGTTATACGACTCGGGCCGCACGGAGGAAGTCATCGTCGCGGTCGCGAAGACGGAGGGCTCGCGCGACGCCATGCTGTGGCGCCTGCTGCGGCCGCAACTGTTCGGTGAGGTGCTCACGCTGGTGCTCGCCATGGTGTTCGTCTACCTCGGGCTGACCTTCGAGCTGAGGCCGTTGATGAAGGTGAAAGACGACGTCGCCGATCGCAACGCGTCGCAACTCGAACCGATACGCGTGGTGCGCCTGCATGTCGAACTGAGGCCTATCGTTGACGCGATCAACCAGTGCATCGCGCGCATGGGCCAGCAGGCCGCAACCCAGCGGCAATTCATCTCCGACGCCGCGCATCAGTTGCGCACGCCGCTCGCGCTGCTGGTCGCGCAAATCCAGTTCGCGCGGCAACGTGAAAATCGGGACGCGCCGCTCAGCGAAGCGCTGGCGGGCATGCATAAAAGCAGCCACAAGCTGACCACCCTGACCAACAAACTGTTGCTACTCGCTCAGGCCGAATCGGCGGCGGCGCCCAATACGCGCGAACGGGTCGATCTGGGCGCGTTGATCGCGGGCGTGCTGGAGGAGTTGATTGCGTTCGCGCAGTCGCGTGAAATCGACCTGGGGGCCGAACTGGAAGACAATTTGTACGTAACGGGCGACGAGGCGTTGACCGCTGCGCTCGTCACCAATCTTGTCGACAACGCGCTGCGCTATACGCAAACCGGTGGCCGTGTGACCGTGCATGCCCAGCGCAGCAACGACCGGGCGATTGTGCGTGTGATCGACAATGGGCCGGGAATCAAGGCCGAAGCGAGGGCACGCGTGTTCGAACGCTTCTATCGCGCGTCGAGTCATGCGGACGGAACCGGCCTCGGTTTGCCGATCGTGCGCGAGATCGCTCACCGGCAGGGCGGTGCGGTAACGCTCGAACCGGGAGAGGGCGGTGTTGGTCTGGTCGCCACCGTCGAGATGCGACTATGGTCGGCAGCGGTTTGATACGCCGGTACATGAGGGGAGACTTATGAAACTGCTGCTCGTTGAAGACGACGCCGACCTCGCGCGTTGGGTGATGAACCTCATGCAGGTCGAGCATTTCGCGATCGACTGGGCGCAGGACGGCGAGCGGGCCGAGACGCTGCTCGGTCTGCAATGCTACGACGCCGTGCTGCTCGATCTGCGGCTGCCGGGCATGAGCGGTAAGGACGTACTGGCGCGCCTGCGCCGCAAACGCGACAACGTGCCGGTGCTGATGCTCACCGCTAACGGTTCGACCGACGACAAGGTAGCCTGTTTCTCGGTCGGCGCGGACGATTATGTCGTCAAACCCTTCGACGCACGCGAGCTGGTCGCACGCATCAAGGCGCTGATCCGCCGCCAGGCGGCCGGCGACAAGGGGCAGTCGATCGACTGCGGCGATCTGCGCTATCTGTTCGACTCCCGTGAATTCGTGCTGCAGAACGAGCCTTTGCCGTTGCGGCGGCGCGAGCATGCGATCCTCGAAACGCTGATGCTGAAGCAGGGCAAAACAGTTTCGAAGTCCACCTTGATCGACAAGGTCTTCGCACTTGACGACGAACCCAGCGCCGATGCCATCGATATCTACATTCACCGCTTGCGCAAGCATCTTGCCAGTTCCAGCGCAAAGATCATGACCTTGCGAGGATTGGGTTACATCCTGCGCGAAGAAGTGCCGTGCGAAGCATTTGCCGAGACGTTATAGCGTCAACGGCGAGTATTTCTTCGTATCGAGCAGGTTATTCGATTCATTTAAATATCGTTATATGTAGTGTTTTCACCGACGTTTCCCATGCTTCTGCGAAAGAGGCGTGAAGGGTTGGTCTGACTATCCTTTGTTCTGCTACGCAAATGGATATCAGATCAATTCAACGCAGCAGGATCGGAGGAGACGATGGTAAAAAAGAGCAGCTTGTTGCTGGTGGCGAGCACGGGTGTCCTGGCGGTGGGCAGCGCTCACGCGCAATCGAACGTACAGCTATACGGCCTGATGGATCTGAGTGCAGTGTCTTATCAGACCAACGCGAACGCCGATGGCAAACACGTAATTTCAATGGGTATCAACGGTGAACCGTGGTTCAGCGGCAGCCGGTTCGGTATGAAGGGTGCGGAAGATCTGGGTGGCGGCCTGAAGGCGATCTTCAGATTGGAAGCAGAGTACCGCGTGAGCGACGGCGCCATGGAAGACCCGGGTCAGATCTTCGATCGCGACGCATGGGTGGGGGTGGAAAGCGACACCATCGGTAAGTTCACCGCGGGGTTCCAGAATACGATTGCACGCGATGCGTCCGCGATCTACGGCGATCCGTACACCAGCGCGAGGTTGAGTACGGAAGAAGGCGGTTGGACCAATACCAACAACTTCAAGCAACTGATCTTCTACGCGGGCAGCGCTACGGGTACCCGTTACGAGAACGGTCTTGCCTGGAAGAAGCTGTGGAACAACGGTATTTTCACGTCAGCGGGCTATGCTTTCGGCAACAAGACGAGTTTCGGCAACAACGCTACGTATTCCGTTGCACTTGGCTATGACGGTGGCCCGTTCAATGTGTCTTCGTTCTACAACCACGTGAACAACAACGGCTTCACCAACAAGGCGTACTCGGTGGGTGGAAATTACACGTACAGCATCTTCCGCGTGAATGCCGGCTATTTCCACTACACCGGCGATCAGGGTGCGCTGGGCCAACGCCGTGACAATGCGTGGACGGTGTCGTTCAAGCTGGCACCGAAGGGTCCCCTCGACTACGAACTCGGCTACCAGCAGATGCATACGTCGAACGCGGCGTTCGATACGAACGGCAGTATCGCCAATGCCAACCTGAGTTTTGATCCGGATACCGGCACAGGCAGCGGTTATAAGGAAACCCTGTACGCCTCGATGTTCTATCACCTGTCCAAGCGCACCGAACTATACGTGGCCGGCGACTACATGAAGCTGCACCGCGGCTATGTCGTGGCGACGACGTACGGAGCGAAGAACCAGTTGGAGTTGACAACGGGTATTCGTACGCGTTTTTAAATAGTCCATAACGATCGATTCAAGGTCCGAAGAGGCGGCGCGCGGTTCGCGGCGGCGCCTCTTCGGACCTTTTTCTGCCTTCGTTCCCCTGCTGCATTCCCGTGATTGCGCCGGCGTCTCGGATAAGGTTTTCATAAGGTTCGCCATTGCACTATTCGCCGCATGAGTAAGCGCCAGCACGCCTGCTCGCAACGTCGAATTGAATGCCGACCAATGGGAGAACCAGCTTGCTAGAGACCGCGAATGATCGTGCTGCCGGGATGCGGAACAAAGTGCCCGAGGCAACAGCTGTTTTCTGGGCGATCAAGATCATGGCGACCACGGTCGGTGAAACCGGCGCGGACTATCTTGCCGTGCATGTGGGACTCGGTACCGCGTTCACTGGCGCATTGATGTCGGCGTTGCTGATTGCCGCGTTGGTCATGCAGCTTCGCATGCGCAAGTACATACCGTGGATTTACTGGCTGACCGTGGTGCTGGTCAGCGTGGTCGGCACGCAGATTACCGATGCACTGACCGACAAGCTCGATGTCAGTCTTTACGCTAGCACGATCGCGTTTTCTCTGGCGCTGGTCGCGGTGTTCGCGCTCTGGTATCGCAGTGAACGGACGCTGTCGATTCACACGATCTACACGACGCGGCGCGAGCTTTTCTACTGGGCCGCTGTGCTGGTGACGTTCGCGCTCGGCACCGCGGCCGGCGATCTCGCGACAGAAGCTCTGGGACTCGGCTTCCTGTTCGGTGTTGTGGTATTCGGCGCGTTGATCGCTTCGGTGAGCGCTATCTATTACGTCGGCGGGAATCCTGTGCTGACTTTCTGGCTTGCCTATATTTTGACGCGGCCCCTGGGCGCTTCGTTTGGCGACCTCCTTTCGCAGTCGCGCGCTTACGGTGGCCTTGGCCTCGGCACGATCAATACGAGCGTTCTATTTCTGAGTGCCATTGTCGTGCTGGTGATTGTCGCGACTGCAATCGAACAGCGGTCCGTGCGGGTAGTCCCGGCACGCGAGCCTTGAACGTGCGCCGCTCAATAAGCCGTGCACGTCGCTCATTTTCAATCGTCTATCGACATAACCGGATCATACGGAAGAGGACAATCATGAATCAACGCACGCTCAACAAAGCTGTCGTCGCTTCTTTCATCGCTGTCTCCGCCATCAGCTTCGGGCGCGGCGACGGGGGCGGCGACCTGGGCGGAATCGGCTTCGCGTCAACGGCAGCGGCAGAGGCCGTCAAGGTGTCGAAGCTTGGCGATCTGTCGTCGTTTCGCAAGATCGCCGCAGACACCGCCATACTCGTGGACAAGGGCGATCTCGCGGGCGGCAAAGCGCGCATCAAGGATCTGGAGCTGGCGTGGGATGACGCCGAGCCTTCGCTGAAGCCTCGTGCCGCAGCCGACTGGCATATCGTCGACAAGGCCATCGACCGTGCACTGAGCGCGTTGCGCGCTAGCGCACCAAACGCAACGCAATGCAAACAGTCGCTCGCCGATCTGATGGCGGTGATGGATCGAATGAACGGCAAGGCCTGACATGCTGAAGGGGCCGGCGCTCATGGAAGCGAATCGCGAGACAGCGAATCGCTTCTGAATCGATGCGGGATGCCAGGCAATGCTTGATGCTAATTCAGCAGGTCGACAACGCCGAATCGCACAACGGAAGGCGTTCATTCACCTGATCCAGAACGCCCGTTTTCTTCCACGTCATATATCGCAGATAACAGGTCTGCTGTGGCGGAAAAGTCGCCGGAAGCCTGTGCCATTTTTCTTTCGTTTGCTGCACCCAGAGTATCGCGTTGAGGATCTCGCGATCGCTGCGACGAGGACGCCCGCGCCCGGACGCGGTCGTGGGAAAGAGATTCTGAACGCGCGCCCAATCGGCGTCGGTGAGGGGGATCTGAAGCATCGGCCGCCTTGAATGACTGTATGAGGAATGCGCAGTCGTTGCATGCTGCGTTGGTGCCGATACTAGTAAATCTTTTTTTATCGGTCAAATTTTATTGGTGCGGTGCGAAAGTCTAAATTTTGCCGATCGTGAACGAGCGTGCTGTTCGTCATGCAGGACACAATTTCCGGATGTGAAAAGACTGCTGTGGTAATCCCAACACGCTACGCATTGCGCGATAGACCGTAACGTCGAACCAGAACGCTACGTAACACACGCGCCCGTACGAACGTTCGATAATGAAAATCATGCCTCGGCAGATACGATCCTTATCGCCGTAAACCATTGTTCCGTGGGGCTTATCGGTGATGGTCGCGGTTGGATTGCGAAGTGAGCGCAGCACTTGGCACGACATGTGCATACATTGGCGAGGTTAAAAAATTGCGCCTCCGCCATGCTAACGCTCGACTATGAAAAACCCGTCTCGCTCACAACGTCGTTCGGCACGCGTAACGCTTGCGTTGAGCAGACCGATTGGGACGACGCGCGCGACGATCCCGCGACGCTGGGCGGACTCGAAAGCCGTGTCAGCCAGGGTCTGCGCGCCGGCGAATTCCATCTCGTGTTTCAGGGCGCCTATCGCGTGGCAAGCGGAGCGCTGACGCGCCTCGAAGCGCAGGTACGATGGACGCATCCGGATTACGGACTGCTGCTTCCCGGCATTTTCATGATGCCGCTCGAGCATCCGCAAGTCGCGCGGGAGATGGCCGTGTTCGTCATCGAAGGCGTGTGCCGTGAACTGCGCGATTGCCTGTCCGCGAAGATGGCGCTGCTGCCGGTCGCAATCACGGTGCCGGCACAGGTGGCCGTGACCGAATCGTTTGCCGACGACTTGTCACGTATCGCGCGCTCGTATGGCGTGCCGGCCAATCTGATCGAAATCGAAGCGCCCGATAGCGCCGACGCGGCGCGTCTGCTGTCTTTGCGTACCCTGACGGCAGGACTGCGATCGGCGGGAGCCGGCATCTCGCTGGGCAAGTGGGGCAACGGCGCGTCTTCGCTCGCGCTGCTCGGTGCACTCGACGTAGACACGGTCGCGATTGCGCCTGAATTGATGGCCATGGTCCCGCGTGATCCACGCGCCTGCGTGGTGATGTCGGCGTTACTGGATCTGCTCCATGCGCTCGATGTACAGGTCGTGGTGAGCGGTGTCGAGACCAAAGCACAGTTGCAATGGTTGAGCGCCTGGCCACAGGCGCTGGCGCAAGGTTTCCTGTTTGCGCGTCCGAAGGCCGGGCTGGCCAATATGCTGGCGCTCAGCCGCGAATCCTGAGCACGACCCGGAACGTTACGTAACGTTCTGGGTGCAACGCAGCAGACGAGTTTCTATTGCGTCCGGAAAATCGGTGGCGGGCGTTGTCTCTGCGATTCCATTGGCGGTCGCATGTCGCCGGTAAAAAGTGCGGCTTTCATTTCTGTCGGCATCAGAAATGTTGCACTGCAAAAAATGTGTGCCAGCGCGTTCATAGAATAAACATCTTATTTAAACACGCGTCCGATTCTGGCAAACAGGCCATTTTTCTCGATCCATTCTGCGTAAGCCCGATAGTCGGGGTCGTTCATCAAATGCCGTTCCTCGGTTTTGGCGCGCATGAAGTACAGCAGATTCACGGCCGTCAGCGCGACGCAGTGCGTGAACGCGACTTGCCAGCCCAACGGTTCGACGAACGGCACCGAGACCAGCCAGAACGAGAGATTCTTTGTGATGTAGGCCGGATGCTTCGTGAAGCGATAAGGACCCGAGGTGATGATGCCGCGATTGGTCAGGTTCGAGAATCGCAAGCCGAACGCGACAGTGGAAAGCGCGTAGCAGAAGACCAGGGCGATGATTGCGCTGCCCCAGATGAATCGGATAATGGGTACGGAGATCAGCCAGTTGTCCCAGAACATCGTGCCCTGGTAGTGAATATACTGGTTCGAGATGAGCGACCAGAACGGCTGATAACAGACTAGCGCAACCAGCCAGCCGAGCGTGGTGGGTTCCGCGCTGCGCACGTGGGTATCGAGAATGCGCAGTGTGCACAGATAACCTACTGTGCCGAACATCAAGTCCATCGTAAAGGACAGGTCATACATGAACCTGAACGACGCGAGAGAGAACGGTGCGTTCATGGCGGTCGCGAGCGACGCGCCGATATGGTCCGCATCGGTGGAAAGATAGGTGATCATCAGCGGCAGGAAGAACGCTTTCACCATCCATCCCGCCAGCATTTCACGCACGGGCTTCCAGTTGCCCGGGCGCTGTCCGAGAAACACCAGACGGCCCCACAACAAATAGGCATCGTCGACTTCGCGCTGACGCCTGTCCATCCACGCAAAGTAAAACGGCGCGGCCACCATCAGATACGGTGCGAGCGTGCGGATCAGAGACCAGAAGGGTTGGTAGAACGTGCCGTGATACTCGGGCAACAGCCAGTAGAGCAGACCGATGCCGACATATACGGAGGCCAGCGCGGCAAGACGCAAAGCCACGCGCGCAATACTGAGCGGCCGGAGCGCCTGGCCCGCAAGCCCCGCGCTTGGGCGTAGATACGCGCGCGCGACAAACAGTTCGTATAGCGCGATGGTTGCGATGATCGCGAGACATGCGGCAGTGCTGCGCGCCGCGCCGTCCAGCGCAGTATTGTCGCGCAGCAGCCAAAGTGTGAGCAGGCCGATCGCGATGCCAAGCAGGCCTACGGAAAACGGCGTTGCCGAACGCGGGCGCTGCTCTTGTACGTGCGCTACGTTACCCAGAGTGGAGTTCATGTCATCCTCGTATTCATGACATAGAGAGCGGCCGGGCTTTTGATTTTTTAAGTCCCGGCCGCTGTGCAGAATTGCCGCTTGATGCTGATTAATGCTGTTTACTTACTGCGGGTTATTTAGCGGGGGCGGCGCCGCCAAGCAATCCGGTGACAAGATTCGTCACCGGCGCCAGCAGATTCCCGCTGCCCGTCGAGCCGCTACCCGTACTAGCCGTGCCACCGGTCAGGCCGCTCACGATGCCCGTGACCGGTGCTAGCGGCGTGGTCTTGCCGGATGCGCCGCTCAGTGTCGAAGTCAGCGTTGTGACGAGGCCGGTGACGGGCGCGAGCGGCGAGCTTTGGCCCGCAGCACCGCTTAGTGTCGACGTCAGCGTCGACACGAGGCCGGTGACCGGTGCGAGCGGACCGCCGGAACTCGAGGAGCCGCCAAGCGAACCGAGGTTGCCGAGCAGACCTGTGACCGGTGCAAGCGGGCCGCCTGCGCCGGAGGTGCCGCCCGAACTCAAACCGCCGAGGAGTCCGGTGATCGGCGCGAGCGGGTTGCCGGAGCTTCCGGTTCCGCCCAGCGAACCCAGGTTGCCGATCAGGCCGGTCAGCGGCGGGATGCCGATGCCGCTACCGGTGCCGCTCGATCCGCCCAGCCCGCCCAGTCCACCAAGCGGGCCCAGCAGGCCGGCGATCGGCGCCAACGGATTGGTCGTCGCGCCCGTTAGCAGTCCACCCGTGCTGGTAACCGTCTTGCCCAACTGGCTCACGATGCCGCCGACGTCTTTACCCACCTGATCGCCCGTCGCGCCCGACACTTTCTTGCCGGCCGAATCGAGTCCGTTGCCGATGGTGCCCAGCAAGCCGTTGAGCGGCGCGCCGAGGCCCGTGGCGTTGCCGATTGTTTGTGTCGTATTCGAGACCACCAGGGTGATCGGGTTGATGGCCGTGCTCAATTGGGTCTCGACCTGTTGAACCGGCCCGCTGGTCAGTGCCGAATTCAAGCCGGCGCCAACTTTGACGACACCCTCACCCACGCCGCCGACAACCGCACCCAAGGTCGACGTGACGGGGGCGAGGGGCGCGAGCGGCCCAGTTCCGAGACTCGTCACCACACCGCCGACCGCGGTAACGGCGGCACCCGTATTGCTGACGAGACCCGACGCGGAGGTCAGAGTCGGTCCAAGCGGATTGGTCGAGCTGCCCAGCGTGCCGAGACCCGCGGCCGTGCCGTTGCCGAGCACCTTGACGCCGTTGCCGAGATCGGTGATTGCAGCACCGAGATTCGAAGTCGTTGCGCCGTTGACGCCGGGGATCGAGGTACCGGTGATCTTGGAACCCGTATCGGCGACGGTGGTGCCCACGGCCGTGATGAGATTGCCGCCCTGGGTGACGACGTTGCCGATTGGGGTGGAGGAGGCGCCGGAGGTGCCGGAGCTGGTGCCCGAGCTCGTACCGGAGCTGCTGGTGCCCGAGCTGCTGGTGCCTGAGCTGCTGGTGCCCGAGCTGCTGGTGCCTGAGCTGCTGGTGCCTGAGCTGCTGGTGCCTGAGCTGCTGGTGCCTGAGCTGCTGGTGCCTGAGCTGCTGGTGCCGGAGCTGCTGGTGCCCGAGCTGCTGGTGCCCGAGCTGCTGGTGCCTGAGCTGCTGGTGCCCGAGCTGCTGGTGCCCGAGCTGCTGGTGCCTGAGCTACTGGTACCTGAGCTGCTGGTGCCGGAGCTACTGCCGCCCGAGCTGGCACCTGAAGAGCCGCCCGAGCTACCTCCCGAACTCGACCCCGAAGTGCCTCCCAGTCCACCGCCGCCAAGGCCACTGCCGGGGTTGGTAATGGTCGATCCACAACCGTAGAGCGCGAGTAATGTTGATGTCGCGACAGCGATAACTGTCCGACCGGCGAATTTTTGCATGATGTCCCCGTTGAACGACTATTGATCGGGTTATCACTGCAAATTACACGCCAAATGCCACTTATCGCGCTATTTCAACTATTAATAAAATATATAGTCGAGAAATTTTAAATTTGAAGAATTTATCGCGTAGAAAACCCGTTCTCAACTAAAACACATCGACCGTGTTCCGCGCCCATGCTACGTAACGTGCCCCGTTGGCGTAACGGCGCTGAGCTGTCATCAAACGCTGCGCAGGGCGACTCCCGCACACGCTCGCGCCCAGCTCGCCGATTAAAACGCAGCGGTATAAATTGCCAGCGCATCGGCCTCGGTAACGGGCCGGGGGTTATTCACCAGAAGCCGCGTTTGCAGCATCGCGTCGCTCGCCATCCGCTCGAGCCCGCTTCGGTCAATACCGACGTCGCGCAATCGGGACGGAATCGCGGTCGCGGCAATCATCTGCTCGAGCCGTTCGATCAACGCCTGCGTCTTGCTCTCCGCGCTGCCCGCCAGACCCGGCACGATCACGTCCGCGAGTTCCGCGTACAGGTGCGCCGCGGCCTGGGCGTTGAACCGCAGCACATGCGGCAGCACGAGCGCATTCGAGAGACCGTGCGGGACGTGGTAAATGCCGCCGATCGGATAAGCGAGCGCATGCACAGCGGCCACCGGCGAATTGGCGAACGCCTGCCCGGCGAACGCCGCGCCGAGCAACATCGCTTCGCGCGCCGTGCGGTTCTGACCGTTCTCGCAGGCAGGCAACAGATTGCGCGACAGCAGTTCAAGCGCTTTCACCGCCAGCATGTCGGACACCGGGTTCTTCAAATGCGCGGAGGTGTAGGCCTCGATCGCGTGAACCATGGCGTCGACGCCGGTTGCCGCCGTTGCGGCGACCGGCAGGCCGAGCGTGAGTTCCGCGTCGAGAATGGCCAGATCGGCAACCAGTTGCGGCGCGACCACGCCCATCTTCTTCGCCTCACCCACCGTCACGATCGACACAGCCGTGACTTCGGAGCCGGTGCCCGCGGTGGTCGGCATCTGCACGAGCGGCAGGCGCGATACCGTGACCTTGTTCACGCCGTACATCTCGCTGAGCGCCTGCTCCTGTTGCGGCGCCAGCACGGCGATCAGCTTCGCCACGTCCATCGACGAACCGCCGCCGAGTCCCAGCACGATTTCCGCGCCGGCTTCGCGCGCGAAAGACGTCGCTTCGAGCACGATGTGCTCCGGCGGATCGGCGATCACGTCGTCGATCACGGTGGTGTTCCAGCCGTGCGCCGCGAGATCGGCGAGGGCCGGATTCAGCAGCCCGCTCTTGTGAAGAAAACCGTCCGTCACCACGCACAGGCGCGTAAGTGACGGAAACTGCGCACGCAACAGAGCGCCGAGACGGCGCGCCGCGCCGAATTCGACGACCATGGTCGGCACGGTTTGAAACCGGAATGCGTTCATCATGCTGCGTCTCCAGGCACCATATGGCTCGTGACTTCACGCCGCTCGAGCAGCGGAATGATCGTGCCGAAGCCGAGCCGCTGGAAGTGCGGTGTATCGCGATGCACGCTGAGGCCGTCGGCGTCGTTGTACTGTTCGAGAATCACGAAGTGATCGGGATCGACCGGCGAGCGGAAGAATTCGTAGTAGAGGTTCTTGGGCTCTGCGCGGGTCGCCGCCGCGAGTTCCGTGAGGGGTTGCACAATCGCGTCGCCGTTGCCCGGTTTGGCGAAATAATGCGCGATCACCTGCAGGTAAGCATTTGCCATCGGTTACTCCAACAAGATGGGACCTTCAACGTTCGGGATCCAGATTCCACAATTCGCTGTCGCTGGTGGAGACCGCGACTGCGCCTTTCTTCAGCGCAGCGAACACGTCGCCTTTATTGCAGACAAAGCCCGAGGCGACGATCGGCGGCAAAGCCTTGCGGTCCTGCTCGGACAGATGCGAGAGCATCGGCGCCGGCATCAGTTGTACCAGATTCGGATCGCTTTGCTCCAATGCCTTTACGCTGCGCGGCCAGGTCGAGCGGTCCGTCACGAATACTTTCTGCATCGTGACGAGACCGGCCCGATTGCCGCGCTGGATAGTCGCCACCCGGGTCGAGACGAGGCTGGTGACGCCGATGTCCGCCAGATACTCCACGCCGCCTTTGTCTTGCGAAAGCCCATCGCAACTATCGATATTGACGATGACATACTTGCCGGCTTTCGTCAGCGCCGCGACCACCGGATGCAGTTTGCGTAATTCGACATTCGCGACGATCGAGATTTCCGCGGCGCTTTTCAGAAAGATGTCGATCTGCTCGACGCCGAACAGCGTTGCAATGACCGGGTGGCGCGTAAGGCGCGCCCCAAGTGACTTATCCATGTGATTACTGCTTCGTGTCTTGAGCTTGCTCGTCAGTCAGGCCAAGCTTGCCGGGATTGAGAATGTTCTTCGGGTCGAGCGTGCGCTTGATTGCCTGCAGAACCGGGAATGCACTACCGAGCGATTCGCTCATATACGGTGCGCGCAACAGGCCGACGCCGTGATGGTGGCTCAACGTTGCATTGTATTTGATGAGGACGGCATTGGCGGCGTCCCATGCCGCGCGATACCACTTCGCACGATGCTCGACTTCGACTTCGCCGCGCAACGAGAAGTACAGACACGCACCGTCCACATACGCATGCGACTGGTGCGCCGAACCGGCCAAAGTGCCGGGTACTGCATTGATGGCGGCCACTACGTCGGCATAGATGCCCGGCAGGTCTTTCCACGGGCCGACCATTTCCAGCGTATCGGCCACAAAACCCGGGCTGCGTTTGAAACCTTCCGCGCTCTTGCCGGTGAGGTAACGCGTGTCGAGCCACTTCTCGAAGATGACCTTGTCGTCCAGTTGCTCGCCCAGTTCCTTGCAGACACGTTCGCTGATCGTCAGCACCGCTTCGACCATTTCGCGCGGACCCTCGTCGGCGATCAGCAGCACGTTCGATTCCGGCAGCCCGAATTGCACGCCGCTTTCGAGTTCGTCATATAGGCGCAGGGCAGCCGGGTTCGCGCCTTGTTGCATGATCTGGCGGCATGCTTCGAGACCGATCGCGAAGGTCTTGAAGCCATAGGCAATTGCCCGGCCGTAATCCGGCAGACGATGCAGCTTCAACCGCACGCGCACGATTACGCCAAGCGTGCCTTCGGAGCCGATGAAAAGCTGCTGCAGATCGGGGCCGACCGCCGCGCGCGAATAACCGCCCACGCTGATCAGACTGCCGTCGGCAAGCACCACGTCCATGCCGGACACCATGTCTTCGATCTTGCCGTAACGCGTCGAGAGTTGACCCGCGCCGCGGCACGCCACCCATCCGCCGACTGTACTGATTGCGTACGACGACGGCCAATGGCCCATCGTCATGCCGTAGTCGCGCTGAATGGTTTCTTCGAAGATGTCGCCGAACATGCCGGCTTCGACTTCGACGATCTGGCTTTCGCGGTCAAAGCCGACGAGGCGATTCAGTTCGCACACGTCCAGCACGATGCCGCCGCGCACGGGCAGCGCCGCACCGGTCACATTGCTGCGCCCCGCGGACACCGTTACCGGAATCGACGCTGCATGGGCGATACGCATGACAGCCTGAACCTGCTCGACCTTCGAGACGCGCACGATGACCGCGTGCGGCGTAGCCGGTTTGCCGGCGGTTTCCGTCACCATCGAGGCGGCCCACCAGTCGCGCGTCCACGCGACGACGTCGGGTGCGAGCGTGAGCACTTCGTCGGCTACCTCGCGCAGTGCGCCGATCTGCTGTTCGCTGACCTTGACCGGATCGCGTTGCAGACCGGCTTCGGTGGTGCTGTCTTTGACTGTGTCCTTGAGCGTGGCGGCGTAAGCCGGCGGAGTATGCGCGCCGACGATATAGTTGCCACGGTTATAGCCACGCTTGATTGCTTCCTTGCTGATCATTCGGTTTCTCCCATAAGAACAGACTTTTCGTGTTCGACGGCGGCGACGTAGTCGCTCACCTGCTTTGCGACGGCCGCCGCGGACAAGCCGAGCTCCGTCTGCAAAATTTCACCCACGCGCACGGCGGCGCGTGCCGATGCATCGCGTGCCATCAGGCGTGCGCGGATGCGGCGCGACAGCACGTCATCCACGTTGCTTGCGAGTTCGTGTCTGACGGCGTAGAGCACCTCTGCTTCGGTGTACGGCAGACCTTCGACAATCGGCTTCAGCAAGCTCGAATCGCCTTCGAGAATGTCGGTGACGAAGCGTGCTTCCGTGCCGTAGCGTTCGCCCAGTTGCGCGGACAATCCGCCGGACGCGACGATTGCTTGCGCGTCGTAGCCCGCCGCGCCAAGCAGGTACGCGGACTTCGTACGGCATTTCGCGCGTTTCCCGATCACCTTCTGCGCGGCGTCGATGGTCTGTTCAGCCATGTGTCGCGAGGTCGTGAGCTTGCCGCCCACGATCGTGACGAGTCCATCCGGTGCGGTGTGAATCTCGTGATTGCGCTTCATTTCCAGTGTCTTTCCGCCAGGCGGCCCGACCAGCGGCCGGCAACCGGCGATGCTGCCCACCACATCCTCGGCCTGCAGATCGGTCTTCAACGCGGAGCGCGCGCCTTCGATCAGGAAGTCGAGCTCCTGGCGCGTGCAGCAGACATCGTCTAAATTGCCTTGATAGTCTTCGTCGGTGGTGCCGAGATAGGACACGTTGCCCCAGCGCGTGATCGTCGCGCGTCGGCTGCGGCCCGGTACGGGAATCGTCACCGTGCAGTCGTTGCGAATCTTCAGCCACGGAATCGCGACGTGCACGCCCTTCGCAGGGCGGATTTGCAAAGCTGCCGGATCGTCTTTTTTGCGGCCGTTCCAGTCGCGCAGCCAGACGCCGGTAGCCATCACCACCACGCCGCCACGCACGCGAATTGCGCGCTCGTCCGCATGCACGATCACGCCGTCGACGCTGCCGTGTCCGTTGCGCGTAATCTCGACGACCTTCGCGTGATTGACCACGGCCGCGCCATGAAACGCCGCCGTGCGCGCGAGATTCAACGTGAGGCGCGCATCGTCCACGCGCGCGTCGAAATACATGAAGCCGCCGGTGAGGTTCTCTTCGTTGAAGGTGGGGCAGTGCGACAGCACTTCCGCCTTGCTGAGCTTCTGGTGCAGGATGCCTTCGCGCCAGCCGCCGGCAATGTCGTAGGTCCACAGCAGACTTTCGAATGCTTTGGCGAGGCGCTTGTCGAACACGCCGTCTTTTTCCATGACGGGAAACAGGAAGGGCAGACGTTGCACCAGGTGCCGTGCGTTTCTGCGCAGACGCTGCCGTTCGAGTAACGAGTGGCGTACCAGCCCGAGATTGCCCTGCTCGATATAACGCAGGCCGCCGTGCACCATCTTCGATGACTTCGACGAGGTGCCCGAGGCGAAATCGCTCTTTTCCAGCAGCGCTACACGATAGCCGCGCAAGCTGGCGTCGAGTGCCGCGTAGGTGCCGGTTACGCCGCCGCCCACGATCACGATGTCGAAGGTTTCACTGCCGAGGCGGTCGAGCTGCTCGCCGCGCACTATGCGCAGGGGCTCGGTGCCGGTCATTTCGGCGCGTTCTTTCGAGGCCTTTCTGGATGGAATAAACAACATGTGTCTCAGTCCCCGCAACCATTATCAAATGCGCTTGCGTGAGCAAGCTCGGCCTCGACCCTTGCCTGCCACGAGGCGCGCCGCTTCGCGCGCGCGCCTGAGTCCGCTGACGGCTCGAACACCGCGTCGGTGCCAATAGTGGCGCGGGCCTGCTGCAACGAATCCCACAGCAAGCCCGACGAACCCGCGAGAAACGCGATGCCGCGCAGGCTCGCGCGATCGCTTTCATGCATGCGCCGTACCGGCATGCCGCTCAGATCGGCCTGAATCTGCAACAGGGTGTCGCTGCCCGACAGGCCGCCGCCGACTACCAGTTCGGAGGCTTCGACGTCCGCGATCGCCTGGTTCGCGTCGATGCACAACGCCACCGAATGCGCGATGCCTTCGAGAATCGCGTAGGCGATTTCGGCTTGTGTCGTCGCGATGGAAATGCCGCACAGCGAAGCGCGCGCATTCGGTTGTAATTGCGGTACGCGCAGACCGGTCAACGCGGGCAGGAAGGTCACGCCGCGCGCCGAGTTCACCGTCGCGGCGAGCGCGCTGATCTGAGCGGGGTTGTCGAACCAGTGCAATTTCTCGCAGATCCAGTTCAGCGCCGAGCCCGTAGTCGCGACGAAGGTTTCGAGCGAGTAATGCGAGACGTTGTGCTGGCGGCGCGCGGTCATGGTCAGCGTGCCGTCGTGCGAGGTCCCTGTTACGGGAGGAATCTGCGTGCCCACCAGCAGATCGACGAAACTGCCGGTGCCGTGGACACACATCGACTGGCCGCGATCGAGACAGCCCAGTCCCACGGCGCCCGCAAGCTGATCGCCCGCACAGGCGAGAATCGGCACGTCGATGCCGAGCACCTCAGGGCGAGTTCGGCCGAATTCATCGGCATCCTGACGAAGTTCCGGCAACAGGGTCTGCGGGAAGCCGAGCGCATCGATCCAGTCGAGACAATAGCGGTGCTCGGCCAGCAGGTAGGCGCTCGCCGAGGTCGCATTAGTCGGCGTCGTCACACAAACGCGTTCGTTCGACAGATGCCAGAGCAGCCACGTGTCGATGGTGCCGAACGCGAGGCGCCGCTCGCGCTGGGCGAGGACGACTGAGGGCGTCGTTTGCAGGTGATGGGTTGCCCACAGATAGGGCGAGCGCACGCCGGCAGGGCGTCCCACGCGTTCAATCAATGTGCTGTCCCACTTCGCGGCCAACCGGTCCAGTTCGCTTGCGTGGCGTGTGTCCTGCCACACCATCGCGGGCACCAGCGCGCGGCCGGTGTGGGTGTCCCACAGCACGGCGGTGGCGCGTTGCGTCGCAATGGCCAACGCGACCACGTTCAACTGCTCGCTTGCCGCGCGAGCCAGCGTCGCGCGGCACACGGCGAGGGTTTTCTCGAGGATGGCGTTCGCGTCCTGCTCGACGACGCCCGGCCGCGGGCTGTCGACACTGAGCGGCAGATACTCCAGACAGGAGACCTGTCCGTCTGCGTCGACGACTGCCGCGCGCGTGCCGGACGTCCCCTCGTCGATGGCGAGAATAACGTTTCGATTACGGGTCATTGCTGGGATTTCTCGATTGCCGGGGTCATGAATGCGGATGCTTGCTCAGCGTCGCCTTTGAATTGCGGCGCGTTGGGTTCGTTGTCGGGGGTGATGGTGGTGCGCGTCGGGTCCCACTTGATGACAAAGCAGATCACGCTCGCCACCAGCGGCACGATGGCCAGGATCAGGAAGGTGGTGTCGAGGCCGTAGCGCTCACGGAACAGCGGGAACACCAGCAGGCCCAGCGCGGCGCCGATCGACCCCAACGCGCCGATCACGCCGTTGGCGCCCGCGCGAATCTCGCTGCGAAACGACAGCGAAGAAAGACTCTTGCCGTTCGCGCCGGGCCCTGAAGAGTGAAACAGAATGAACAGCGACGGCACGATCACCGCGAGCCACAATGGCATTTTCGAACCGAACAGGCCGAGTACCACCAGCATTACGAAGACCGCGGCGAAGCCGAATGCGGACGCGCGCCGCAAGCCGAATCGCTTGCCGATGACCGGCGACATGAAGCCGCCGAAGATGCCGAACACGTTGAAGAGCAATGCGCCGAGCGTGGCATAGACGAAATCCTTGCCGAACAACGCCGCGCTGATCAACGGCAAATACCAGCCGATCGCGAAGTACTGGATCGACTGGCCGACCTGAACGGTAGCGGCGAGCAGGGTGCGTGGCAGATAGATGCCGCGAAAGATCAGGGCGACGTTGGCGAGCCCACGGGTGGCCTGATTCAGCACCGGCACGCGCTCTTCGACGGGCGCGGCAGAGAAGGGGCGCCCGTAGATGCGGCTCATCGCAGTGGCGGCTTCCACCAGACGTTCCTTGCGCGCGAGCCAGATCGGGCTCTCGACCAGAAACACCAGTTGCAGCACGAGGATCGCGGCGCCGAACAGGGCCGTTGCCGCCACCGAATAGCGCCAGATCGAGTCGCCGACGTGCCAAGATTGAAACAGCAGTGCGAGCAGCAGGTTGGAGCAGACGGCGGTGTACCACATGCCCTGCCATGCATTCAGGCGGCTCTTCAGTTTGACCGGTGTGAACTCGGCGAGCATCGCCATCGCAATCGCGAAGTCGATCCCATAGGCCATGCCGACAAAGAAGCGGCCTGCCAGAATGACTTCGAAGCCCGGTGCGAACACCACCAGCACGGCGCCGATCACCGCGAGCAATTTGGCTAGCACTAATGGACGGATGCGCCCCCAGCGATCGGCCATCCAGCCGCCAATGGGATTAAAGGCAATGGCAACCCACGACGCAAACGACGTCATGAGCGCAATTTGAGGCGCGCCGAGATGGAGATCCCGCGTCATGGGCCCGAGGCCCGCGCTCAAAGCCGAATTGGAGAATGCGTCTAGAAACAGGCCACCGAGTGCGAGCCACCAGATAACGCCGGCTCTACCGGGAATGCCTGAACATGAATCGATGAATGAAATGACATCGTCAATGCCACGAATCTTAATCGCGATCGTTTGCACAATCGGTCTCCTTTAGTTTTTCTGTAAGAGGCCGATGCTGTTCGCGGAGCAAATCGCGAGTGCGTTTGCGATTACGTTTCGCTCACGCGCAAGAGACCATCTTACAGATAGTCTCTTATCTAGATCTGCAGGCAAACTTTATGATGCGTCGCGAAAAGTGTCAAGCGTTGTGACGAAGAGAATGTCGACCGAGATGAGTTGGCGTGGGGAGGGATTTCCACTATTGCGCGACTGTGTTCCGTTTCGCGTGCTCTGACAGAAGATATGGATGCCTAAGTTAATTTCGTTTCATGAGCGGCCCGGACTATCTGACGATCACTGGCCGCGTGATGTTCTGCACCGGGCACGGACCTTCTGACCGTCCGACTGCCCGCAGTCAACGCCGCACTCCGCAGGAGCCGTGTCCCTTGAGGCAACTCCACCGTTTCATCAGACAAATCTATCGAGATTGTAAGGTTATTCCGATTCTTGATTGAGAATGATTCGCGTTTACGTTAGATTGACGCTCTTCCTTGAGAAATGCGGAGCGAATCTATGGCTGAGGTGCTCGTCCGGCAGGAGCCTTCAACAACGATACCGATGCCTGTCCTCAGTATCGGCGACGCCCGTCCTCCGGGTCCGCGGCGGTCTCGCGGTCACGCCCGTTCCGTCGATCGGGAGAAGGGCGCGCTGCTCGACGTGCTGATCGCCAACCGCCCAATGCTTGTCAATCTCGCGCGTGGCTTTGTGGGTTGCGCGAGTCTGGCGGAGGACGTAGTGCACGACGTCTTTATCAAGCTGGTCGACTTCCCGGATCAGGAGGCCGTGCGGCAACCGGTGGCCTACGTGACCCGCATGGTGCGCAACGCGTCGATTGATGCGTTCCGCCGTCAGAGCCTCGAAAACACCTATCACGCTGACGAAGACGACGGCCTGCATGTGCCCTCACCGGAGCCTTCGCCTGAAGCGGCGCTGCTCGTGCGCGACACGCTGCGGCACGTCTACAACGCACTCGAGCAATTGCCGCCGCGCAGCCGCGCGGCGTTCGAGATGGTGCGCTTGCGCGAGGAAACGCTGCAAAGCACCGCACGCGCCCTCGATGTTTCGCAAACGCTCGTCCATTTCATGGTGCGGGACGCCGAAAAGCATTGCGCCGACTGTCTCGACGCCTGCAATCGCGGCGTGGCGGGTCCCGCGTTCTGCAGCGGCCGCTCGCGGCGGCGGTAAAAAAGTGCGCACGTCAAACGTCAATTGAGTAGAGGCGGAGGGTGAGCGAGATGCCGCCGCCGCTGTTCCGGGTAGTTCATCAGCGCTTCGCTGAAGCTTCCTGACCATTCTTCGACCGAGCCATTCATCATGACGCAAGCACAGCAAACTCCTTCCGCCGCCGGCGAGGCGGACGATCTCGTCTATACGGTCGTCATCAATGACGAAGAGCAGTACTCGATCTGGCCGACCTTTCGCGCCGTGCCGGCCGGTTGGCGCGAAGTGGGCGTGAGCGGTCCGAAGGCTGCTTGTCTCGCGCATATCGACGCTGTGTGGACCGACATGCGTCCGGCCAGCTTGCGTCGTCACATGGACGGGACCGCCTCGAAGGCGAGCGCATCGTAATCGGGACGGCCTGGATACGCACTGGGGCAAGTCGCTTCTGCAAGAGGAATTCGCATGACCACGCTTTCGATACCGTTGCCCACGCTCGCCGATTTGTCGATCGAGCCGGGACTGCCGACTGTCGTCTCACCGCGCGCCGGCGCGGACATTTCACTGGAAGAGGCGGTGACGCTGCTGCATGCGATCGTTGACGACACGCTCGAACGGGCTGGCGGCGTGCTGTTCACCGGTTTTCGCGTAGCCTCGATCGAGGCCTTCCAGCGCTTTGCCGGTTCGTTCGGGCATCCGTTGATCGGTTATGAATTTGCCTCGACGCCACGGAGTCAGGTCGAGGGCGCGGTGTACACGTCGACGGAATATCCGCCGCATCGGTCGATTCCGCTGCATAACGAGCAGTCGTATACGCGCGAGTGGCCGTTGCGCATCTGGTTCCACTGCGTGCTCGCCGCGCGTTCGGGCGGCGCGACACCGATTGCGGACAGCCGCGCGATCTATCGCGCACTCGATCCGGCGCTCGTCGAGCGCTTTGCGAAGCGCGAGTTGCTGTACATCCGCAACTTCGGGCAAGGGCTCGATCTGCCGTGGGAACAGGCCTTCGGTTCGGACGACCCGAGCGTGGTCGAACGGATTTGCCGCACACGTGGCATCGATTGCGAATGGCGCGACAGTGAAGACGGCGAACGGCTGTTGCGTACGCGTGAGCGCTGTCAGGCGGTGGCGCGTCATCCGCGCACCGGCGACAGGGTCTGGTTCAACCAGGCGAATCTGTTCCATCTCTCGTCGCTCGATGAAGACATGCAGGAAGCGTTGATCGATTCGGTGGGACTTGAAAACGTACCGCGCAACGTCTATTACGGCGACGGCGAGCCGCTCGAAGCGGATGCGCTCGCGGAGATCCGCGGTGTGCTCGATCAGCAGCGCATCGTATTTCCATGGCTGACGGGCGACGTGCTGATGCTCGACAACATGCTGACGGCGCACGCCCGCGATCCGTTCGAGGGGCCGCGCAAGGTGGTCGTGGCGATGGCGCAGAGCTATAGCGAAGGCCACGGCAAAGACGCGGGTTCGGACTGGATCGAAGGCGGGCAGCGGATGGCCGCGCCATGACGAAAACGCAGGGCGCGGCACTCGCGGCGCATTCGCTGACGGTCGGCTACCGCGATCATGTCGTGCTCCACGGTTTGAACCTGACAATCGCGGCCGGCCGCGTCACCGCCTTGTGCGGACCGAACGGCTGCGGGAAAAGCACCTTGCTGCGCACGCTCGCCGGTTTGCAGCCGGCGCTTTCCGGCAGCGTTGAAGTCGACGGCAAGCCGCTCGCTTCATACCGGCGCCGAGCGTTGGCGCGCACGCTGACGATGCTTGCGCAGTTCAACCAGATTCCTTCCGGGCTCACCATACGCGAGCTGGTCGCGTACGGCCGTTATGCATATGGTGGCTGGCTGCGTGGACTTTCGCGCACGGACCATGCGGCCATCGACGAAGCGCTCGTCGCGAGCGGACTCGCCGACGACGCCGCGCGCGACGTCGCCACGCTCTCGGGCGGCGAACGCCAGCGGGCATGGATTGCAATGGCGCTCGCGCAGCAGGCGCCGATCGTGTTGCTCGACGAGCCCACCACGTACCTCGACATCCATCATCAACTGGACATTCTGCGGGAGTTGCGGCGCCTGAATCGCGAACGCGGGCTTACCATCGTCTGGGTGCTGCACGACCTGAATCAGGCGGCGGCCTACAGCGACGAAATCGTGCTGATGCGAGCGGGCCGCATCATCGCCCATGGTTCTCCCGATGCGATGCTCGACCCACGTCATCTGAACGACACCTTCAGTGTGCCGATGCTCAAGATCGCCCATCCGCAGACGGGTGCGCCGATGTGCGTGCCGGCATACGAGGACAACACCGCGGATATGGTTAGCGCTGGCTTCGACGACGAGGTCCTGAGCGATGCCGCGTCGACGGGCAAGGACCTCGCCGCATGACCACGCTTGCAGCGCGCAAACGGCTGCGCCGCCACGAGTCTTCAATCGACGGCTGGCGCGCGCCCTTAAAAAACCGCGCAGGAATGATCGGCGGCGCGCTCGCCGTGTTGATCGTCGTGGTGGCCGCGTTGCGCCTCGCACCCGGTTTTCGCACGTGGCTCGCCGCGCCCGCGGGCAGCGACGCCGCGCAACTCGCCGGCATTCTGCTGTTCGACCTGAGCGCGCCGCGCATTCTGGCGGCGTTGATCGCAGGTGGCTGCCTCGCCGTGGCTGGCACATTGTTTCAGTCACTGACGCGTAATCCGCTGGCTTCGCCGGATCTGCTGGGGATCACCGCAGGCGCTCAACTCGGCTTGCTGGCCGCGCTGCTCGTGCCGTCGCTGGCGGGCGTGGCGTCGGTGCCGCTCCTGTTCGTTTGCGGCCTCCTGGCCGCCGCGTGCGTGGCCGCCGCGGCCGGCGGCTGGCGTGCGACGCCGTTGCGGCTCGTGCTTGCCGGCAGCGTCTGCATGCTGCTGTTCTCCGCGCTCACCACGCTGATTCTCGCGTTTTTCGAGCAAAGCATTGTCGGCATGTCGCTGTGGGCGAGCGGCAGTCTCTATCAACCGGGCGCGGCGGGTTTGAAGATCGCGGCCGCCTGGCTCGTGTTGCCGCTCGCTGCGCTGCCCTTCGTGATCCGTCCGCTCGACCCGCTCGCACTCGGCGACGACGCTGCCGCGTCGGCGGGCGTGCGCGTCGACGCGACCCGGTTCGC
This sequence comes from Paraburkholderia sp. BGA-UO-ETr-F12, assembly GCF_059567945.1. NCBI lineage: Bacteria > Pseudomonadati > Pseudomonadota > Betaproteobacteria > Burkholderiales > Burkholderiaceae > Paraburkholderia > Paraburkholderia sp. BGA-UO-ETr-F12. Next base: position 72,120 of record NZ_JCAQOZ010000064.1, read on the forward strand.
GGCGATGGTCGTGGCGGTGGGTTTCGCGAGCGTTGCGGTGAGCGTGGCGGGACCGCTGTCGTATGTCGGCCTGATCGCGCCGAATCTGCTGCGCGAGGTGCGTGGCGCGAAGGCCTCGCGCCTGGCCGTGCTCGTGCCGTTGTCCGCGCTGGTGGGCGGCGCGCTCGTGCTGTGCACCGATAGCGCGGTGCTGGCGCTCGATCTCGACACGACTCTCTCGACTGGTGTCGCGATCGCTTTCGTCGGCACGCCATTGATGCTGGCGATGATTCGCAGCGGCGCGGCGTGGTCGGGTGCGTTGCATGCCGGCCAGGACCGCGCCGCCGTGCGCGCCGGGACGCGCTTTGTGCGGATGCTCGATGCCTGGCCATGGCCGCTGACGGCGGCGGTCTTGCTGATGTTCGGCGTCCTCGTCGTCTGCGCCGGTGCGTCGTTCGGACCGACCACGATCGATGTGCATCGCTGGTTAGCCGTGCTGGATCAGCGTGATGAACTCGCGCGCATGCTGCTCGATTTACGCCTGCCGCGGCTCGTCTGTGCGTTGCTCGCCGGAGCATTGCTGGCGGCGAGCGGCGTGCTGATGCAGAGCATCGTGCGCAATCCGCTTGCCGGGCCGGAAGTGCTAGGCGTGACGCAAGGTGCGGGCCTCGCCACGCTTACGGCGCTCGTCGCGTGGCCGCTCGCTGGACATTCGACGTTGGCGTTTGCCTCGCTTGCGGGCGGCGGCGTGACGCTGGCGCTCACGCTCCTGCTCAATCGGCGGCATCGCTACGCGCCGCTGGCTGTCGCCCTGACCGGCATCGTCATCGGCACGCTTTGGACCACGCTGTCTCAATGGCTCATCACGCAACAAAGCGTGCAACCCGCACGGTTCGTGGTGTGGCTGGTCGGCGGCACGTACGGACGCAGTTGGGGCGAAGTGACGGCGCTCCTGCCGTGGTGCGTGCTGGCCGCGCCGGTGTTCGCGCTGCTTGCGCGGCCGCTCGATCTGCTTGCACTAGGCGATGACCAGGCCGCCGCGCTCGGTTTGCCGATTGGCGTGCTGCGCCCGCTGGTGCTGACAGTGGCGACGCTGGCCGCATGCGCCGCGGTGGCTGCGGTCGGGCCGGTCGGCTTTATCGGCTTGATGGCGCCGCATCTTGCATCCATGCTGGGGGCGCGTACGCATCGCACGCGTTTGTGGCTCGCCGCCATATGCGGTGCGCTGGTGCTGGTCGCCGCCGATCTCGCGGCGCGCACACTGCTGGCACCGCGCGAAATTCCCGCTGGTGTGCTGACAGCGTTGATCGGCGCGCCTTATCTGCTTGCGTTGCTGATCGGGGAGGCTCGGCGCGAGAAGCGGGGTAAGCGGTGAGACGGCAAGCGGTGAGACGGCCAGCGGCGCATTCGTTAAGCGCCACATCGAGCGACGATTTCCGCGCACAGTGCTTCGCGGCCCATGCGCCGGAATCGATCGCACACTATCTGGAGCATGTTTGGCTCGGCGTACCCGACGCGAGTGGCGAATCGGCGTTGGCGCAGGACGAAACCGGCGAGCCCGTCGTCATCGCCGTAACGGACCTGGCGCACTATCGCGCCGACCTGCTCGATGCCATGCATCAGGTCTACGGCGGTGAGCGTGAAACGCATGCACGTGCCTTGCTTTCGCAATGGAGCAAGTATTACTTTGGGTTCGCGGCGACCGCCGGCTTTGTGGCCGCGGCGTTGCTGGGCCGTCCGCTCGATCTGTCGCCGGAAAGGACACATCTGGTGCTGCGGGGCGGCCTGCCCGTCGCGCTCTATCTCGCGCAGGACGCATTGCAAGCGCCCGCAACCGACCCGGCAGACCGCTACGCACCGCTCGTCGATCATCTGGACGCGGTGATCGCGACGCTCAGTGCGATGACGAAAATCGCACCGCGAGTGTTGTGGAGCAATGCCGGCAATCTGCTGGATTACCTGTTCGAACACTGCGCGTCGCAATTCGATTTGACCAGCGATGCCGCCTGGCTCTTCGGCCCGCTCGCCGCCAATGGCGAGGCCAATCCTCTGCGCATGCCGGTGCGGCAAGTCACGCCCCGCGCTGCAAGCCTGCCGAACCCGTTTAGCGCACGGCGCGTGTGCTGCGTACGTTATGAAATTCCTGGAGAGACGCAACTGTGTGGACGCTGCCCCTTGCTGTTAACCATGAGCGACGCGGAAATCGCCTTGCAGGAGGCTTCGCATTGACGAGCCGCGCAAGGTCACCGCAACGGTTCAAGCGGGTTGGCGCGGCCATCGCGGCGGCGGCTGTCTTGCTCGCCCACACCCACGCGTTCGCACAGAACAGCGAAGCCACGGCCGTTCGCGCCGCCGCGCACGCACGGTCAAGCTGTACACCACTCGCCGACAACCCGATCGTCTCGCAAGCCAGTCCGTCGTTGCCCACGCAGCCCACGCGCATTGTCGTGCTTGAATTCATGTTTGCCGAAGACCTCGCCGCGCTCGGCCTCACGCCCGTCGGCATGGCGGACCCCGGGTACTACTCGGTGTGGATCGGCTACGACGAAGCGCGCCTCGCCTCGGTACCGGACATCGGCACGCGCCAGGAGCCGAGCCTCGAAGCCATTGCGGCGGCAAAACCGGATCTGATCCTTGGCGTCGGCTTGCGGCATGCGCCGATCTTTGCGGCGCTGGAGCGAATCGCGCCGACCGTGCTGTTCAAATACGGCCCGAACTTCACCGAAGACGGCGCCCGCGTGACCCAGCTCGACTGGAGCCGAAAAATTCTCCGCACCATCGGCTGCCTGACCGGTCGCGAGGCGGCAGCGCACGCAGTCGAGGCTAAGGTCGACGCGGGTTTTGCGCGTGACGCGCAACGCCTCGCGCAAGCGGGCCGCCAGGGCGAACAGGTTGCGTGGTTGCAGGAGCTGGGTCTGCCCGACCGTTACTGGGCATTTACCGGTAACAGCACGGCGGCCGGCGTCGCGCAGGCGCTTGGCCTCGAGTTGTGGCCCGCCGCACCCACGCACGAAGGCACGTCGTATGTTACGTCGGAAGATCTACTGAAACAGCCGAAGCTCACGGTGATGTTCGTCAGCGCGACCGAGCCCGGTGTGCCGCTCGCGAGCAAACTCGATTCGCCGATCTGGCGCTTCGTGCCGGCTCGCAGCGCGGGGCGTGTGGGCCTCGTCGAACGGAATATCTGGGGTTTTGGCGGGCCGATGTCCGCGCTGCGGATGGCCGATACGATGACGGAGACACTGCTCGCTCTTCCGGCGCCGCCCGCCAGCAAGTAAGCGGCCAGGTTGGCGGCTAGCCAGGCGGCTGAAGACCGCTAGTCGCCGGCCGGCCCGCTTCATCCGTGGTGCGCGCTCAGCGCTCGGCGTTCGCGTCGACACGCCCAGCATGAACTTCACCTGACTTAAGTTATCCCAGCGTGCCGTTTGCGACGGCGGTGTTCTCCACGGCTTGCGCAGTGCCGACTGTCTCGCTGACGATACTGCCGTTATCCAGCTTCAACACACGGTCCGCGAGATGGAAGTAGCGATCGTCGTGACTGATCACGAGTACCGTCTTGCCGCGCGAGCGCAGTTCCGGCAGCAGTTGCTCATAGAACACCGCCTTGAACTGCGGGTCCTGATCGGCGGCCCATTCGTCGAACAGATAGAACGGCCGGTCTTCCAGATACGCGATGACCAGCGCCAGACGTTTGCGCTGGCCGGTGGAAAGCTCACGCGTCGAGAATGCGCCGTTCACCACTTGCACCTTGTGGTCGAGCGCCAGTTTCGCGACCAGTGCGTTCGCGCGGGCGTCGGCTTGCGAGCGCGACGCAGCGTTCGGATCGACGATGCCCAGCAGCGCGTCGAACAGATGAAAATCGTTGAATACGGCGGTAAAACGCTGCCGGTACGCGGCGCGTTCGGCGAGGCCAATCGGCTTGCCGTCCAGTTCGATCGTGCCGCCTTCCGGTTCGTACAGACCCGTGAGCACCTTCGCGAGCGTGGTCTTGCCGCTGCCGTTGCCGCCGACGATAAACACCAGTTCGCCTGGCCTGAAAGTCAGATTGACGGGGCCGACGCGGAACATCCGTTCGTCGCGCTCGTGGAAATACGCGTGCGTGACGTCGCGTAATGTCAGGGTCTGGTACGGCGCGTGCGATGCGTTTTCATCCGGCGGCGGCGCGGTGCGCAGCGCGCCGAACTCGCTCATCACCTTTTCGATGCGATCGAGCGACACGCGCGCGGCATTCAGCGTCGGGACGTTGTTCAGCAAGCCGTCCAGCGGCAGCAGCATGAACAGAAACACCACGACGTAGCCCGATGCGGACGGCGCATCGGCATGCACGCCGAGCGCCGGCCAGAACGCGGCCACGCCCAGAAACACGTAGAACAGGAACACGATCCAGCCGACCCCGACCGCATAGGCGCTGAACGCATGGCGCCGGTGGTCGCGCACTTCGTCGATCGCCGAGCCGAGTTGACCGTCGACGAATTGACGCGAGCGGGCCTGGTGCAGCTTCAGCTCTTTCGCGCCGGTGAACAGCGCGCCGAGATAGCCGAACAGTTTGTCCTGCGAGCGGCCGGCGGCTTCGAGCGAGGCAATCGCCCGCTTGTCGCCCGCGTGATAGCCGAGTGAGCCGACCAGGATGGCGGCGAGCGCGAGCAGACAAACCGGCCAGGAGAGCCACGCCAGATAGCCGAGGCAGCCGAATACGATCGAGCCGTGCATCACGAGATTGGGCAGCGCGAAGAACAGCATCGACACGTTGGTGGCGTCGTCGGTCAGTACCGACTGCACGGGCGCGGCGCCAATCCGTTCGACGTCGCGCAGTTCTGCCTCGGCGACCCGCCGCGCGACGTGCTCGCGCAACTGCGCCATCGTGTCCTGCGAGAGTCGCGCGAACAGCACGCCGGTGATGACGCGCGTGACGAGCGCGATCACCGCGCATAACGCAAATCGCATCGCAAGCGACATGTCGGCGGCGCCGGGTTGCGACAGCGCGCGGCTCAAGGTCGCGACGAGCAGCACGCTGGCGATGCCGTTCAGCACGCAGGCGGTGAGTGCGATCGCGAAGGCGCCTCGCGAGCGCTTGAGCAACGCAATGATCAGCCGCATGGCCGGTTTGCCGGCGGCACGCGCGGCGGTTGAGGGAGAAGAGGAGGGGGGCGCGTCGTAGCGCTCGTTGGCAGCGGTCATCGGCAGTGTGTCGCAGTGGGTCGCAATGGATCGGTGAAATGCAGCGCATTCAGGTGGCAAATGCGGTGACAAACGCGGTGACAAATGTGGAGACAAATTCGGGCAGCAAATGCGGGCAGCAAATGCCGGCGGCAAATCAACGGGGCGCAAAGACACGCCCCTCGCCTGATAGACGAATGGCCGCTGCAAACATTTACCGTCCGGCGCGAGTTGTCTCATCAAAGTGAGGCAGTCCGAATAATTTGACGGTGACGGTAAAGATTTGCAAGCGCGGATCGTCACACCAATGAAGCGGCCCATTGCGGCCTGCGACTTGGCCGACGCGGCCAGTTCTAACGGATTTCACGCCCATGACGAGCTTCCCGATTGCGTTGCACCACCGAATCCGCGCTTTGGCGCGTGTCGAACCCGATGCGCCCGCGTTGGCGTCGTTCATGCCGCATACCGTGCGACTGACGCGCGGCGAACTGGACAGCCGCGCGGCGCGACTCGCCGCACAGTTGCGTGAAGCGGGCGTGACGACGGAGGTGCGCGTTGGCGTATGTGTTGCGCGTTCTTGCGATCTGTTTGTCGCCTTGCTCGCCGTGCTGAAGGCGGGCGGCGTGTTTGTCGCGCTCGATCCGCGTCATCCGGCGGCACGCCTCGACTGGGTCGCCCAGGACGCGGGTCTCGCTCACGGCATTGTCGATGCTTCGGCCGATGCGGTCATGCGCGCACGTTTCGCGCAATGCTTCGACGTGGCAAACGATGCTTTGGCAGACGCCGCCGCACCGCGTTTCGATGGCGACGACGAACCGGTGCATCCGCGCGCAGCCGCGTACATGATCTACACATCGGGTTCGACCGGCACGCCGAAAGCGGTTGCCGTCGAACACGGGCCGCTCGCCGCGCACGGCGACGCGCTCGCTGAGTCGTTGCTGATTGGCGCGACCGATCGCGTATTGCATTTCGCCTCGGTGAATTTCGATGTCTCGATCGAAGCGTGGCTGGTGCCTCTCGCCGTGGGCGGCAGTGTGGTGATCAGCGACCCGCCGCCGTTTCCGCCGGAAGCCACGCACGCCTTCATGCTGCGTGAAGGGGTGACCAACACCACCTTGCCGCCCGCTTATCTACGCGAATTCGCGAACGTTTGCGAGCGCCTCGGCGTACCGCCATCGCTGCGCGTGCTGCTGTTCGGCGGCGAAGCGATGTCACAGGACAGCTTCGACGAGATTCGCCGCGTATTCCCGTCGGTCAGGCTCGTCAATGGCTATGGACCGACCGAGGCGGTGATTTCGCCGATGTTGTGGCCGGTCGACCCGGATACGACGCCGATGCTCGAAGCGGGTAACGGTTACGCCTCGCTGCCGATCGGCTGGCCGATCGGACGTCGTGCGGCGCGTATCGACGGCGCAGTGCGGCGCGGCGAGGCCGGCGAATTGCTGCTCGGCGGCGTGTGTCTCGCGCGTGGTTATCATGGGCGCGCGGCGCTTACCGCCGAACGCTTCTTGCCGGACGCAAGCGGCGAACCGGGGGAGCGGATCTACCGTACCGGCGACCTCGCGCGCGAACGCGCGGACGGCTCGTTCGATTATCTCGGCCGCATCGACGATCAGGTGCAAGTGCGCGGCGTTCGCGTGGAGCCCGGCGAGATCGCGGCCTGTCTGCTGACGCATCCGGTGGTTGCCGATGCGGGTGTGATCGCCGATGCGACGGCAGGCAGGACGCAACTGATTGCCTGCGTGGTGCTGAAAGAAGCACTTGACGACGCAGCATTGCAGGCGCATCTCGGCGCGCATGTGCCACAGGCGTGGCTGCCGCATCGTTTCGCGCGCTTTGAACGCCTGCCTTACACGCTGAACGGCAAGCTCGACCGCGCCGCATTGCGCGACGCCGTGGCGGCGCTGCCGGTTGCGGCCGGCGCCGATTATGCCGCGCCCGCAACGGTCACTGAGCAACGTCTTGCCGATATCTGGCAAACACTCCTGAACGATCCCACACCGATTGGCCGTACCGACCGGTTCTTCGCACGCGGCGGCGATTCCCTCGCGGCCATGCAATTGCAGGCCGCGATCCGGATCGAATGGGGCGTGAATTTGCGGCTCGATACGTTGTTCGACGATCAGCCGCTCGAAACACTCGCGGTGCTGATCGACACCGGCGAGACGGAATCGACGGTGAGCCGGCACCAGCAGATCACGGTGCTGCAGCCTTCGGCCGCTGTGTTCGCCGACCGGGCTGCTTCGTTCGCCCAGCAGCGTTTCTGGGTGCTGGCGCAAACGCGCGATGCCGGCTCGGCCTATCACGTCGCCGTGCAATGGGACGTGCGGGGCGCGCTCGATCTCACGACCCTGCAACGCGCGCTTGATAGTCTGATCGCGCGTCAGGAAGCCTGGCGCACGACACTCGTCGAAACCGACGATGGCATCGTCATGCAGCGCATTCACGCAGCGTTGCCGGTGCGGATTGCGGAAATTGACCTGCATACCTGCGATGAGGCCGAGCGCGTGTTGCGGCTCGCGGAGTTGACGGAGCAACACGTCGGCGCGTCGTTCGATCTATCGAATGGCCCGCTCGTGCGTGCCACGCTCATTACGCTCAGCCACAACGCGCAACGTTTCCTGTTGACGACCCATCATGCCATCAGCGACGGCTGGAGCTCGCGTTGCGCGTTCGACGAACTGCAGGCGGCTTACTCAGCGTTTGTGACAGGACGCACGCCGCAGTTGCCTGCGCTGCCCGTCCAGTACGCGGACTATGCGCAGTGGCAGCGCGACTGGCTCGCCGCGGGCGAAGGCGAGCGTCAGCTTGCCTATTGGCGCAATGCGTTGCGCTCCGCGCCCGAACCGCTTGCCTTGCCACTCGACCGGCCGCGTGCGCCGCAACGCGACTATCGCGGCGGCCGGCTCGCATTGCGGCTGCCGCAAACGGTCTCCGCCGCGGTGCGCGAAGCCGCGCGGCGCGCCCAAGCCTCGCCGTTTACCGTGCTGCTGGCGGCATTCGACGCGTGGCTGTATCGCCTGACCGGTGCAACCGACATCGTGGTCGCCGCGCCGATTGCGCATCGGCAACGCGCGGAAGTCGCGCCGCTAGTCGGCCTGTTCCTCAACACGCTGGCTTTGCGCGCGCGTGTTGCGCCAGACCAGTCGTTCGCGGCGTTGCTCGACGGCGTGCGCCGCGTTGCTTTCGATGCCTTCGCGCATCAGGACGTGCCGTTCGATCAGGTGCTCGACGCCATCAAGCCGCCGGTGCGGCGTGGCGAAGAATGGCTCAAGGTCAAATTCGCGCAGCAGTTCGATCTGGAATTGACGGCTGAATTGCCGGGCGCGTCGGTGCGGATGTCGCCGGGGCTCGATCTTGCCGCCCGCTTCGACCTCGCACTCGATTTCACGGACGACCCGCGTGGCATTGAACTGGTGATCGCGTATGCGCTCGACGGTATTGATGACGCGACCGCGCAGGCCTGGCTGAATAGTTACGCCGCGCTGGTTGCCGACGCGGTGCGTGATCCGCAATGCGTGATCGCCGAACTTGATTGCGCGGATGGGCCGGAATACGACGCGGCCCGGCAGGGGCGAGCGCTTCAGCCGGAGGCGGATAGCGTGCTCGCGCTGTTCGCACGTCACACGAGTGAAACGCCGCATCGCATCGCGCTTGCGGACGCCGATACGCAGCTTACGTTCGCCGAACTCGACGACGCGGCCGGGCGCATTGCACTCACCTTGCAGCAACGCAACATCGGCGCGGAGCAGCCGGTCGCGATCTGCATTGAGCGCTCGGTGCGTTTCGCGGTGGCGCTGCTCGGCGTGATGAAGTCGGGGGCCTGCGCGGTGCCGCTCGATCCGGCTGCGCCACACGAGCGACTGGCGGCCGCCGTGGATGCCTGCGGCGCGCAATGGATGCTGAGCGCGGGTGGTGCGGTGGCCGCGTCAGCGTCGGGTAATGCCACGACGCTCGATATTGATTCGTTAGCGCAGACGGATGTTGCCGTTAGCGCCAACGCGAACACGAGCACTCACGCCATCCGTCCGGCACCGCTGCCTGACCAGGCCGCGTATCTGATCTTCACCTCAGGGTCGACCGGCACGCCCAAGGGCGTTGTGATCTCGCATCGCGCGCTGGCCGATTACGTCGCAGGCATGCTGGACGAACTCGCCTTTGCCACCGATGCCTCGATGGCGATGGTCTCAACCGTCGGCGCCGACCTCGGTCACACGACGCTGTTCGGTGCGCTGTGTTCGGGCCGCACGCTACATCTGTTGCCGGCTCAATGCGCGTTTGATCCCGATCGTTTCGCACACGAGATGCGCGCGCGCAAGGTCGGCGTATTGAAGATCGTGCCGAGCCATCTGCATGCGCTGCTCGACGCACAGCAAGCGGCTGACGTACTGCCTGCGCATGCACTGGTCACGGGCGGCGAAACGCTGCCGTGGTCGCTGGTCGAGCGGATCGCGGCGCTTAAGCCGGCGTGCCGCGTGATCAATCACTACGGTCCGACCGAAGCGACCGTCGGTGCGTTGATCTTCGACACGTCTGCTCCGTCACACGCTGCCTTGCGTTTTCCGGAAGCTCGCCCCGCGCAAGTGCACACGGCCACGCAACCTGTGCGGATCGCGCAGATCATGCAGTCGGTGCCGCTGGGCTTGCCGCTGCCCAACGCCTACGCGTGCGTGCTCGACAGCCACGGTGCGGGTGTGCCGCCAGGTGGGATCGGCGAACTGTATCTCGGCGGTCCGGGGCTCGCACGGGGCTATCTGAACCGCGCCGCCGCGACCGCGGAGCGTTTCGTACCGCATCCGTGCGCGCCGGGCGAACGTCTCTACAGAACGGGCGACCGCGTGAAATTGCGCGCTGACCGTCGACTAGCGTTTCTTGGCCGGCTCGACGACCAGGTGAAAATTCGCGGCTATCGGGTCGAACCTGGCGAGGTCAGCGCCGCGCTGCGCGCGCTCGAAGGCGTCGCTCAGGCGGAAACGCTTGCCGTGGAGCATGAAGGGCGCTTGCGGCTTGCATCGTTCGTCGCTCCGTCCGATGGTGCGCGTCTCGATGAGCCCGCATTGCATGCGGCGTTGGCCGCGCGTCTGCCGGATTACATGGTGCCGGCAGTAATGCTGATCGTTGCCGCGCTGCCTGTGACCGCGAACGGCAAAGTCGACCGTGCCGCATTGCGCGCGCTTGCCGCCGCGCCGGCGCCGGCCGTTGCCGAAGGCGGCGCGCCGCAAGGGGCAACGGAAGAGGCGCTTGCCGCGGTCTGGAAGGAAGTGCTCAAAGCCGAACGCGTCGGCCGCGACGACAACTTCTTCGAATTGGGTGGAGATTCGATTCTGGTATTGCAGGTGATCGCGCGTTCACGCAAACGCGGTGTGCGCTTTACGCCGAAACAGCTATTCGACGCGCCGACGCCGGCACAACTCGCCTGCGTTGCGACAACGGTGGATGCGGCTGCGCCGGCGACGCACGCCATGGCCTCCACAGTTAAAGCACAAGCGGCGTCGTCACAGACCGAACAAGGCACGACCCTTACGCCCGCGCAACTGCGCTTCTTCGCGCTGGATATTGCGCAACGTGGTCACTGGAATCAATCGATCGAACTCGATGCCGAGGCGCCGTTCGATTCCGATGCGTTCGCCCGCGCATTCGAAACGCTGCTGACGCATCACGAGATCTTCCGTCACCGTTTCGCCCCGAGTGGTCCCAGTGGAGAATGGCAACTCACATTTGCCCCACGCGCGTTCGAAACCCTCCCGCTCGCAGTCGCTTGCGCAGGTGACGAGAACGACGCGCTCGCCCAGTTCGACGCGCTGCAAAGCACGCTCGATCTCACGCACGGTCCGCTCGTGTGCGCGCTCGCCGCGCTGCTGCCCGATGGGACGACGAGGCTCTATCTGGCGATTCACCATCTGATTGTCGACGGCGTATCGTGGCGCGTGTTGCTGGACGATCTCGACGCCGCTTATCGCGCCGCGCGCGAGCGCCGCACGGTACGTTTGGCGTCGACGGGCACACGCGCGCAGGACTGGGCGGCGCGGCTCGCTCGTGCCGCGCTCGACGTCGCGAACTCGCCATTTACCGCCGAAGTGCCGTATTGGGCGGCACTGACGGCGCCTTACGACGATCTGCCGCTTGACCATCCACAAGCCAGGGCGACGAACGCAGACGCACAAACTGTCATTCAGACGATTAGCGCGGATTTGACGCGCGCCGCCTTGACGGAGGCAAACGCGGCCTACCGCACACAGATGCTCGAACTGCTGATCGCCGCTTTGGCACAGTCGCTCGGTTTGCCTCGCTGCCGTATCGAGCTCGAGGGCCATGGCCGCGAGGCATTGTTCGACGACGTCGACGTGAGCCGCACGCCCGGCTGGCTGACGAGCCACTATCCGCTGCAGTTCACTGTCGAAAGCACGCCGGCGGCGACGCTCGGCGTGGTCAAGGATGCGCTGCGCGCGGTGCCGAACAAGGGGCTTGGTTTCGGTGTGCTGCGCCACTACGGCGACGCGACCGTGCGCGCTGCGCTCGCCGCCGTGCCGCGGCCGCGCGTGACCTTCAACTACCTCGGCCAGTTCGATGCATCGCGCGAGGCTGCGCTGGTGCCGCGCTTCGGCGGCGTGGGTTGCGAGCGCGATCCGGCCGGTCCGATCGGTAACGCTCTGGCGATTCACGCGTATGTCGATGGCGATACCGCGCGCACGCTGAAAATCCATTGGGTGTATGGCGCGACGCAGTTCGAGCGCGCGACGATCGAAGCGCTCGCCGAGCGTTTCGAAACGGCGCTGGGCGAGTTGACCACCGCATGCGCGGCGCGTCTTGTGCAACGCGGCGGCGGGGCAACGCCGGGTGACTATCCGCTCGCGCGCGCTGGGGGGCTCACGCAGGCTGCATTGGAGCGTTTGCCGCTCGATCTGCGCACCGTTGACGATATTTACCCGCTCTCGCCGATGCAGCACGGCATCCTGTTTCACTCGCTGTTCGCGCCAGAGCAATCGACGTATGTGAATCAACTGGTCGCGACGTTGATCGAACCGGACGTCGAGCGTTTGCGCACCGCGTTCGAGGGTGCGGTGCCGCGTCACGATATTCTTCGCACCGGATTTACGCCGGATGAAGCCGCGCCGATGCAGATCGTGCACCGCCAGGCGCGCATGCCGGTCGAGATCCTCGATTGGCGCGATCGAGGCGCCGCGGCACTCGATGCATTTGAAACATGGCTCGCGGAAGACCGCACGCGTGGTTTCGATCTGACGTCACCGCCTTTGATGCGCGTCGCGCTGATCCGGGTGACCGATCAGGCATGGCATCTTGTCTGGACCCGTCACCATCTGCTGCTCGACGGCTGGAGCACGGCACGCTTTTTTGCCGACGTGTTGCGCGACTATATTGAGCCGCGGCGTCCGCAACCGTTCGCCGCGCCGGCGAAAACGCGCTACCGCGATTTCATCGCATGGCTCGCGGCACGCGACACCGAAGGGGAGCGTGCGTTCTGGATGGAGCGTCTCGCGCTTATCGACGAGCCGACTCTGATCGCCGACCGTGAGTCCAATCACAACGGCGAACCGGAAAACCCGCACGCGCCGCAACACCTCACGCGGCGTGAATCCTTTGATGCCGATACCACGGCACGTCTCACTGAAACGGCGCGCCGCCTGAAAGTCACCGTCAACACCGTGGTGCAGGGAGCATGGGCGCTCGCGCTGCAACGCATGACGCATCACAGGACTGTCTCATTCGGGGCGACCGTGGCTGGCCGGCCCGACGCGCTGCCGGACGCCGGCACGGTACTGGGCCTGTTCATCAACACGCTGCCGGTCATCACGGCACCGTTGCCGCAACGTTCTGCATCGACATGGCTTCAGGAACTGCAGCGCGACAATGCCGCGGCAGCGGAGCACGCGCATACGCCGCTCTACGAAATCCAGCAGTGGGCAGGCCAGGGTGGCGGGGCGCTGTTCGACACGCTGGTCGTGTTCGAAAACTATCCAGTCGATGAAGCCTGGCAAGGACGCGACGAACGCGCGCTCAAGCTGCGTGAGTTGCGCAATATCGAAGCAACCGACTTCGCGCTCACCCTGGTGATCGAGGCTGGCGCAACGCTCACGATCGACTATGGCTACGACGCCGCACAACTCGATGCAGCGCGCGTGGCCACTTTGCATCGCGCATTTGCCAATTGCCTGAGCGCTCTGATCGCCGATCCACACGCGCTGCTGGGCACGATCTCGATTGCGACCGCTGACGATCTCGCGACGCAGGCGAGCGCCAATGCGACCACTCGATCCTGGCCGCAAGCGCGGCAACAACCCCTGCACCGGCAATTCGCGCAGACGGCCGTCGCGCACGCTGACGCCATCGCGCTCGAATTCACCGATCCTCAAGGACGCGTGCAGCAGATGACCTACGGCGCGCTCGATGCGAACGCCAATCGGGTCGCGGCCGCGCTTATCGAAGCGGGCGTTCGGCCGGATACGGCGGTCGCGTTGTGCGCCGAGCGTTCGTTCGACATGGTGATCGCGCTGCTCGGCGTGCTGAAAGCAGGGGCAGCCTATCTGCCTGTCGACCCGGACTATCCGGCCGAGCGTATCGCGTATCTGCTCAACGACGCCAAACCGGCAGTCGTGTTGACGCAGCCGCATCTGCGGGACCGTGTGATCGCCGCGGTCGAGCATGTCGACGTCAAGACGCTGACCGTCGACGAACTGCTGGGCAGCGAGGTCGCGCTCGCCGCGGCGATGGAAGTGGCGCCGGAACAGCTGGCCTATCTGATCTACACATCGGGTTCGACCGGCAAACCGAAGGGCGCGGGCAATACGCATCGTGCGCTCGCGAACCGGATCGCGTGGATGCAGGACGCGTATCGGCTCGATGCGAACGACGTCGTGCTGCACAAGACGCCGTTCGGCTTCGACGTATCCGTATGGGAGTTTGTCTGGCCGCTCACGGTCGGCGCGAAACTCGCGATCGCGCCGCCGGGCGACCATCGCGATCCGGCGCGGCTGGTCGCGGCAATCGAAACGCATCGCGTCACGACGCTGCATTTCGTGCCGTCGATGCTTGCCGCGTTTGTCGCCCATCTGGAAGATTTCAAAGCGGCGGCGCGTTGCGCGAGCATCGAGCGGATCGTGGCAAGCGGCGAAGCGCTCGCACCGGAACTGGTGGCACGTGTCGCGCAACACTTGCCGAATGCGCGGCTCTACAACCTGTACGGCCCGACCGAAGCCGCCATCGACGTCTCGCACTGGACCTGCGACGCACGCGATGCACGCGCGGCATCCGTGCCGATCGGCCATCCGATTGCGAATCTGCAACTGCATGTACTCGATGAGGCGCTGCAGCCGTTGCCGCCAGGCGCTGTCGGTGAACTGTATCTGGGCGGCGTGGGACTCGCGCGCGGCTATCTCGGCCGTACCGCGCTGACGGCGGAGCGGTTCATCCCCGATCCTTTCGTGCAGGGCGCACGTCTCTATCGAACCGGCGACCTCGCACGCCGTCGCGCGGATGGCGCGCTCGACTATCTCGGTCGTATCGACACACAAGTGAAGCTGCGCGGCCAGCGCATTGAACCGGGTGAAATCGAAGCCTTGCTGCGTGCGCAGCAAGGTGTGCACGACGCGGTGGTGGTCGTGCGTGACGAGCAACTGATCGGCTACGTTGCGCGAGGGGCGGACCATATGATCGACACGGATGCCTTGCTCGATACGCTGCGTGCTCAATTGCCCGCGTACATGGTACCCGCGCAACTGATCGACCTGGCGGTGCTGCCGGTGACGCCGAACGGCAAGTGCGATCGGCATGCACTGCCGGCGCCAGTTCGTCGCCAGTCTTCTGGGGAAGAGGCGGCAACGTCTTTGCAAACCGGCACGGAACGCGAACTCGCTGCGATCTGGGCGCGCGTACTGCGTCTCGAATCGGTCGGCCGCGACGACGACTTCTTCGCCCTCGGCGGCCACTCGCTGCTGGCCACGCAGGCCAACGCGCAGGCCAATCTGCAGTGGACGCTGGTTCTGCCGCTGCGCACGCTATTCGACGAACGCACGCTGCAACGCTGTGCCGCCGCGATCGATCGTGCGCTGGCCGAACGCGATGCGAGCACCGGCGGGGACACCGCGAGTGCGATCGACGCACTCCTCGGTGAACTCGAACTGCAATGAGCGAACCTGCGCCCCGCCATCACGCATCACGCCCGCCTGCCCGCACTGAGCACTGAGCACTGAGCACTGAGCACTGAGCACTGAGCACTGAGCACTGAGACCACCCAGCATGACGACAGCCAAACCGGACCTGCTTTCCCTCGCGACCCGCTTCGCGCTCCTGCCGGACGCGCAGCGCAAGGCTTTTCTCACGAAGCTCGACGCCGCCGGCATCGATTTTCGCGTGCTGCCGATTCCGCCGCGCGCCGACCGGGCTGCCAGCGCGCCGGCTTCGTTCGCGCAAACGCGGTTGTGGCTGCACGCGCGCATGATCGACGAACCGGCGGCGTATCACATCACCGAGCGTCTGCGGCTCGACGGCGCGCTCGATGCGAACGCACTGCGTCTTTCATGCGACGCATTGATCGCGCGCCATGAGGCGTTACGCACGACCTTCGCCGAGGGCGCGGACGGGGTGTTGCAGACCGTGCATGCGCCGTCGCGCTGCCCGTGGCATGCGAGCGACGTGAGCACATTGCCGGCGCACGAGCGGGCGGCGCGCGCGGCCACCATCGCGCAAGCAGATGAAGCGCAGGCTTTCGATCTGTCGCTCGGTCCGCTGATGCGCGTGCATCTGATCCGGCTCGATGCGACGACACATTGGCTCGCGCTGACGACGCATCACATCGTGTCGGACGGCTGGTCGGCGGACGTGCTGCTCGCGGAGCTGGCGTCGTTCTATCACGCGTACGCGAAGAATGAAGCGGTATCGCTGGCGTCCTTGCCGATCCAGTATGCGGACTACGCGCTATGGCAGCGCCGCTGGCTCGATGCAGGTGAACGGGAGCGCCAACTGGCATTCTGGCGCGAGCGGCTGGACGCGGGCCGCGATGTGCTGATACTGCCGGGCGCCGCACCGCGTCCGGCACGACGGAGCGCGCGTGGTGCGCGGCACCGCTTCGTGCTGAACGTCGAGCTTGTCAAACAGGCCAGGGCGCTCGCGAATACCCGGCGTGCCACGCCGTTCGCGGTGCTGCTTGCGGCGCTCAATGCCCTGCTCGCGCGTTCCTCGGGCGAAGCGCAGATTCAGATCGGCGTGCCCGCCGCGAATCGCGAGCGCGGTGAAACGGCCGGCCTTGTCGGCTTCTTCGTCAACACTCTGACGCTCGCGACGCCCGTTCCCGCCACGCAATCGTTCGCCGCCTTGGTCGATGCGACCCAGCAAACGCTCATCGACGCCCAATCGCATCAGGACGTGCCGTTCGAACACGTGGTTGAAGCGCTCGGCGTGGTGCGCAGCGCCAGCCATCATCCCTTGTTTCAGGTGATGGCAGCCTATGGCGCGCGTCGTCGTTTGCCTTCGCTTGCCGACGTTCGCATGACCGAATTGCCGTCCGGGATGCCGTTCGCCAAGTTCGATCTAACGCTGGGTTTCGAGGAACGCGACGATGGCTCCATGGATGCCTGCTTTATCTACGCGCTCGACATTTTCGAGGCGGATGCGATTGAGCGGCTAGCCGCGCGTTTCGTCACGTTGCTGTCGAATGCGACTGCGGCGCCCGCAACGCCGGTTGGCGATTTGCAATGGCTGCCAGACGCCGAGCGCGCTCAACTGGATGCGTGGAACAACGACACAGCGGTCGATCGTCAGGATGCTTTCAGACCGGTTCATCAGCGCGTGGCCGATCATGCTCACGCACGACCGGATGCACGCGGCGTTGCGGATCTCGAACGCTCGCTCACACGCGGCGAGGTGGACGCGCGCGCCACACGGCTGGCACAACGGCTTGTCGCCGCCGGCGTGAGCGCGGAGATGCGCGTTGGGGTGGCGTTGAGCCGCTCGGTCGATCTGCTGGTCGGCCTGATCGCCGTGTTGAAATCAGGCGGCGCATTCGTGCCCCTCGATCCGGGCCATCCGCGCGAACGCCTCGCCCAGATTCTCGACGACGCCCGAATCACTCACGTCATTACCGAGCGCGCCAGTCTGGCCGCGTTGCCGGCGTCCGATCGCTTGCATCTCTGGCTGATCGACGAAGAGCCGCAGCGTGACGATCATTCGCTTACACCGATCGCGTTGCCGGCCGTATCGCCGTATCAGGCGGCCTATGTGATTTACACCTCGGGTTCGACCGGCAAGCCGAAGGGCGTGGTAGTCGATCACGGGTCGTTCGCGCGGCATTGTGCGGCGATTGCCGAGCGTTACGGCGCAGGGGAAAGCGATGTCTTCCTGCTGTTCCAGTCGGTCAATTTCGACGGCGCACACGAGGGATGGTTCTCGCAGTACATGTCCGGCGCCGCGGTGGCGATCACTGC
The DNA here is from genome assembly GCF_059567945.1 of Paraburkholderia sp. BGA-UO-ETr-F12. Taxonomy (NCBI): domain Bacteria; kingdom Pseudomonadati; phylum Pseudomonadota; class Betaproteobacteria; order Burkholderiales; family Burkholderiaceae; genus Paraburkholderia; species Paraburkholderia sp. BGA-UO-ETr-F12. The sequence continues at coordinate 89,693 of NZ_JCAQOZ010000064.1, forward strand.
CGATACGCTATGGCCGCCCGCGCAAACCTGCCGGATGATGGTCCGCCAGGGCGTGACGATGACCTATGTGCCGCCCGGTTGTGCGACGCAGCTTGCTGAATGGGCACTCGCGCACGGCGCGCCGCCAACGCTGCGGTCGCTGACGGTCGGCGGCGAGGCGACTTCGCGCGAGGCCTTCGCGCTGATGCGCCGCGCGTTTCCGAACGCGCGCATCGTCAACGGTTACGGACCGACGGAAACCGTCATCACGCCGATGCTGTGGATGTTCTATCCCACGGAGGATGTCGCGAAGCTCGCCGACAGTGCGTATCTGCCGATCGGCACGCTGGTCGGCGCGCGCTCCGCGCATGTGCTCGACACCCGGCTGAATCCGCTGCCGGTGGGGGTGATCGGCGAACTGTATCTGGGTGGCGAAGGCGTGGGCGTTGCCCGTGGCTATCTCGATCGGCCCGCGCTTACTGCCGGGCGCTTCGTGCCGGATCCGTTCGGGGCGCCGGGAGCGCGGCTCTATAGTACGGGTGACCTCGTCAAGCGGCGCGCGGACGGCGTATTCGACTTTATCGGCCGTGTCGATCATCAGGTGAAACTACGCGGCTTGCGTATCGAGTTGGGCGAGATCGAGGCGCAACTCGCCGCGCATGACGACGTGCGCGAAGCGGTGGCGATCGTGCACGGCAAGGGGGCACAAGCGGCGCTGGTGGCGTATGTCGAATTGAGCGCGGAGGCCGGCAAGCGCACCACGCGTGCGGATGCTGCCGAACTCGACGCGCATCTACGTCACACGTTGCCCGATTACATGGTGCCCGCGCATATCGTCGTGCTCGATGCGTTGCCGCGCAACACGAACAGCAAGGTGGACCGCGCCGCATTGCCGGAGCCGCAGCGCGTCGCGCGGACCTATCAGGCGCCCGCCGCCGGACTCGAAACGGCACTTGCGACGATTTTCTGCGAAGTGCTGGACGTGGAACGCGTCGGTCGTGGCGATCATTTCTTCGAACTCGGTGGGCACTCGCTCGCGGCGGTGCGAGTGGCGACGCGCGTGGCCGAGCGGCTCGCACGCGACGTACCGGTGCGCGCGCTTTTCGAAGCGCCGGTCCTGGCTCAGTACGCGCAGCGGGTGATGGCCGCGGCGCCGAGTGAGACGGTGGTTGAAGCGAATCTCGAGTCCGGTGGACAGGCGGGATCCGGAAACGAAGCAGCGACGCATCATCCGCGCGTGCTGGCCGATGCGCAAGGTGTGTTGCCGCTGTCCGCGGCGCAATTGAGTCTGTGGTTTCTATGGCGCGCGCAACCGCACAGCGCGGCCTATAACATTCCTGTCGCGCTGCGTCTGCGCGGACCGCTCGATCTCGGCGCATTGCGCGAAGCGTTTGCCGGCGCCGCTGCGCGGCATCCGGCGTTGCGCACGCGCCTTGTCGAACGCAACGGGGCGTTGCCGGGCCAACGGATCGCGGCGCTGACGCCGTTCGAAATGCCGGTGATCGATCTGCTTTCGCGCGAAGCGACGGCCGCCGCACGAGAGTCTGCCGCTGTTGCGCTCACGGACGAAGACGCGCTGACCCCATTCGACCTGATCGACGACGCGCCACTCTGGCGCGCGCGGCTATTGCGTCTCGACGAACACGATCATGTGTTGTCGCTGGTCGTGCACCACATCGTGTCGGATGGCCATTCGATCGATCTGTGGCTCGAGGAAGTCCGCACGATTTATGTGGCCATCGTGCGTGGTGCGTCACCGGCAGCGCCGGGTCGGTCATCGTCCTTGCCTCAAGCGTTGATTTTGCCGGTCGCGGCGCCACGCGCGCGTCTGTCATTCTGGCGCGACGTGCTGGCCGACGCGCCCTCGCACGTTTTACCCCCGCCGACGTCCGGCCGTTCCATGGCGCCGCGCTGGAGCGCAGGCCGCTTCGCTTTTGTCTTCTCCCCAGACGTCGTGCGGCGCGCCCGCGCAATGGCGCTCGACGTCCACGCAACCCTGCCGATGCTGCTGCACGCTGCGTTGAACGTCGCGTTCTATCGCGCGACCGGCGCGACCGATCAGCCGGTCGGCGTGCTCGCGTCGACCCGCGAATTGACGGGTGAGGCCGCGCGCCGCGCACTCGGGCTCTTTATCAACGCGGTGGTCGTGCGCACCCGGCTCGCTGAAACGGACACCCCCGCCGCGCTGCTGGCTGACGTTCGCGACGCCGCCCTCGCCGCCTATTCGCACGCGGACACGCCCTTTGCCGACGTGGTCGCCGCGTTGCGCGCGCCGCGCCCGGAACCCGGCAATCCGCTCTTCTCGGTGATGTTCAACTATCTGCGCCCGGCTGGCGCCAAGGCACACGACTGGGCCGGCCTGACGCTCGACGATTTCAACGACGTGCGGCATCGCGTTGTATTCGAACTGGAACTCGACGTGGTCGAGCATCCGGATGGTCGCGTGACGGGGGCGTTTTCGTATGCGGACGAGCTGGTCGACGGCCGCTTCGTCGAGGCGTTGGCCGCTGACTATCTCAACGTTGTGCGGCAGTTCCTCGAGGCGCCGCATGAAGCGCTCGGTGAGTCGCCGGCGCGCTTTGCACTTGCCACGCCCGGCGTTTTTGCCGACATGAACGTCCGCGGCGCGTTGCACAACGAAGCGGCCCGACACGCGGAGGCGCTTGAGCGCGTCTGGAGCGATCTCTTCGAAGGCAACACGCCTGCTCATCACGACGATCTGTTCGAAGCCGGTGCGACGTCGTTCGACGTCGTGCGTTTCGTCGACGCGGCGCAGGCGGCGGGGCACGCGCTCTCGATTGCCGACGTGTTCGCTGCGCCGACTTTCGCTGGTCTGAGTGCGCGGATCGTGGCGGCGGCATCGGCTGCTATCGAGGCGCGGGATGCCGGCTAAAGCCCGCGCCGCCCGACCAGCATTTTTCTCCGGCCAGCCCCACGGCGCGCCGGCTCACACCGATAAGGACCTGCGACATGCACAGAGATACCGTATTTGATCTGATCGGCATCGGCTTCGGGCCGTCGAATCTGGCGCTTGCCGTGCGCCTCGCCGAGGAGGCCGGCAAGGGACGCCACGCGGACATCGCCCACTGCTTCATCGAACGGCAGCCGGAGTTCGGCTGGCACCGCGGCATGCTGCTCGACGATTGCCGGATGCAGATTTCTTTTCTCAAGGATCTTGTCACGCTGCGCGATCCGACCAGCCGCTTCACGTTCATCAACTATTTGTTCGAGCGGGGACGTCTCGCGGATTTCGTGAACCTGAAGAGCTTCTACCCGACGCGTGTCGAGTTTCACGATTACCTCAGTTGGGTGGCCGCATCGTTCGATGAACGCGTGCATTACGGCCAGACGGTGATCGGTATCGAAGCGGTTAAGGCAATCGGTAACGTGAACGAGGTCGAAGCGCTACGTGTATTCTCGCGCGACGAAGAGGGCCGCGAGTGGCAGCGCGTGACGCGCGCGCTGTCGGTTGGTATCGGCGGTGGCGCACACGTGCCGGAGGCCTTTGCCGCGCTCGGTTCGCACAATATCGTGCACTCGTCCAAGTATCTGACTTCGATCGACCGCGTGGTGGGCGACGCCGGCGGTCCGCGCAAACGGGTGGCCGTGATCGGCGCGGGGCAGAGCGCGGCCGAAGTATTCGTCGATCTGACGCGCCGCTATCCGCACGTCGACGCGAGCCTCGTGATCCGTTCGAGCGCGCTCAAGCCCGCCGACGACAGCCCGTTCGTCAACGAAATTTTCAGCCCGGCTTTTACCGACATCGTCTACGCGCAGCCGAGAGACGGCCGCCGTTCGTTGATCGAGCGCTTTCGCGATACCAACTATGCGGTGGTCGACCGTCCGTTGATCGAGCAGATCTACGAAATGCTCTATATGCAGAACGTGTCCGCGGAACCGCGCCACCGGCTGCTGGCGAATACGGGTATCGAGACGGCGATGCGCACGGCCAGTGGCGAGATCGAACTCACGCTGCGCGATCGCTTGAGCGGCCACGCGCGCGCCGAGCAGTTCGATGCGCTCGTGCTGGCGACGGGGTATCGCCGCGACACGCATTTTGAATTGCTCGAAGGTCTTGCGCCGCATCTGGGCGACGCGCTTGCGCAAGGCAACGTCGAACGCGATTACCGGCTCGCCACACCCGCGAGTTTCAAGCCGCGCATTTACCTGCAAGGCTGCTGTGAAGACAGCCACGGGCTCTCCGACACGTTGCTGTCGGTTCTCGCGCTGCGCTCCGACGAGATCGCCGCATCGCTTGCTCACCACACCTCACAAGGCCGGTCGGCCAGCCGGACGACACAAACAGAAGAAAACGGGACGAGCAAGGGTCGCATGGTGTTCGCTCTTTGATAAAGCGCGGCCGGTTGGGCGCATCACAACCTGGAGCATCGAGAGATGAAGTGGGCAACAGGCAGGAGGAATCTGATGCTGAACGCGGCGATTTATCAGATCAACCAGACCAACGTCGTCACGCCCGACCTTGCGCTCGATCCGACAGGCAGCACGTCGGTGCAGACGGGCGAGGTGCGCTCGCGCGGCATCGAACTGAGCGGCGTGGGTAACGTGACGCGTAATTTCTCGGTGATCGCGACGGCGAAGTACGACTGGTAAGCGGAAGGCGTTCGCGACGGATTGGGCTGCTTTTCACGTGCCGTTCGAACGCCGCTGGTTTTTTTATCTCATTTGCAACTACTGATACGTGTTCGAATCGACTATGCCGAAGAAAAAGCTCGTTTATATCTGGTCTCTTAGAAACGCGGCCGCCGATAAGGCGGGGCAGGATATCGCTTACAGGAGCGGCACGCGCTACATGAAGTCGGTGCTGGAGTCGCTCGTGGAAGCGCTTAACGATACCGAACTCGGTGAGCAGTACTCGCTTGAGAAAGTGATCTACGACGATGATGCTGGTTCTGCGCTCGATCGCGAGAAGCTCAAGGAGTATGGGTTTTCCTACGAACCTGGCAAGCGGTGGTTCTATCCGCCGGATTTGCAGGTGCAAGGGAAGGCTGTCAATGCGCTATTGCTCGCAATTCCCTCTACGTATCGGCGTGAGCCGCTTGGGGCGGAGGGGCGGGTTGCCGGGAAGAGCCGTTTTGAGAAGCATCTGCTCGATACCTTGATTGAGCTTAAGGCTGATGTTGTCGTGCTGGATGGGTTGTTGATTATTCTCGATGAGCTGGTGCGGCCCGGAGCGCCGTTCCATCGCAAGATCGTGAATATTCACCCGGGAGTGACGCGCGAAGAATCGCCGTATGAACGGCGTGGAGCTTATGCGACGCTCGATGCTTTGTATGGGGCGCGGGGGAAGAAGGTGGTGAACTGGAAGACCATGGAGACTGTGGCTGTGGAGCCGCTTTATCTTACGGGGGCGTCGTTTCATTACGTCGATGAAGGGATCGATTCGGGGGAGGTGATTCATGATGTGCTCAATACCGAGATCGATGAGGACGACACTATTCTTGAACTACGGTGGAATAATTTTAATCGCAGTTTGTTTCCGGCTTTGAAGGAGGGGTTGGCTGTGTTGGCCGGGTGAGGGTTTGTTTGGCGTGCGCGGTGCTTTTTTTTTGTGCGCTGATGGGGGTGGCCTTTCCTTGATTTGTTAGTGGTCTATTAGCGTTGCCCCTGTGCGGGGCGGCACCTACTTTTCTTTGCCTGCCGCAAAGAAAAGTAGGCAAAAGAAAGCGGCTCACACCGCTAATTTTTAAGCGGGTCCCCCGCGCAGCCACGGCAGTGGTGCATCTGGAATCTGTCTCCTCGCACATTCCGCCTCAGTGACAAGGCAGTCATACTTCCGGCGGCGCTGCGCGCGCCGACGCTCATTTCTTACCGCCGATCTCGATTCAGGTCTCGACCTCTTTGGGGCCATGTGTTGCCGTCATCGGATGAACCTCGGCGGTCTGTCAGTCTGATGCTTCAGCACGAATCGCAGCGGGCGACTTGTTGCGCAGGACGGGTTGCTACTTTTCCTGGCCGCCTCGATGCGCTGCCCGAAATCACAAAACTCAGCACCGCGAGCACCCATACGCCAGCGCCGCCGTATAGCATCACCCAGCCAAAGCCGTCGATTAATGCGGCGTGAACCGCTGTTCCCGTGGGATCGATTTGCGCTAGCACCGGTATTCCCGCTTTGACAGCTTCAGCATCCCCCGCGGCAACCTTCTCGGCAAGTCGGGCAAGCAGGCCCGCGTCGATCGTTGCAGGCAATCTCGCCTTCAGGTGGAACAGGATGCCGGCAATCAGGATCGCACCCATCAACGCAATGTTGATCGCGAGCGTAATCATCCGCGCACTCATGTCAATGCCAGATGCCATGCCGGCTCGCTCCACAGGAACGGCACCCGTTGTCGTGTTAGTTACGGGTGTATTCGTCAAGCCAAGACCGGCCCCGGCGAGTAGGCAGCCAGGCAGCATCGTCAGCGCGCTCGGATGCGCAACGCTGCTGCCGTACTTCATCAACATGAAACCAAGGCCGATGACGAAGAGCCCCCCGGGAATCGCGATTCCCGAGCCGTAGCGCAAAATAAGTCGCTCACCCAGCGGAGGAAACAGCAACGTCGGCAGCGTGTATGCAAGCAAGGCCAGCCCCGCAGTCACGCTGTCGTAGCCAAGTCCGATCTGGAAGTAGATCGGAATGTAAATCATGAAAGGCCAGAAACTGAAGTTCATGCCGGCGGAACCCATCAACGCGCCGGAAAACTGCGGAATCCTGAATACCGAAAAATCAAACATTGGGCGTGCGCTGAATCGCTCCGCGTACAGGAATGCCACGAAGGCAAGCACCGTCGCCACGAGAATGAAAATCGCACGCGAACTGGTAAAGCCAAGGGCGGGGCCCTGGGTGATGAAATACACCAGGCCAAAAACCGCCAGCGACAACGTGACCATGCCCGCCACGTCGAACGTATGCGCGTGCGGATCGCGCGATTCCTGCACGCCGCCAAAGACTAGCGCCAAGGTCGCGATGGCGAGCAGCGCATGTACCCAGAAGACCCATTGCCATCCCGACACCGCCACGATCATCCCGCCAATGATCGGCCCAAAGCCCAAGCCGATGCCGAGAACAATGCCCCACGCGCTGAATGCCCGGGCGCGCTCAGGCCCCTCGTTGAACTGGTGCGAGAGCACGGCGACCTGACAGATCAGCATCGCGCCGCCACTCGCGCCTTGCAACAAACGCCCGACGATCAGCGTCGGCACGCTCTGCGCAAGCCCGCATATCAACGAAGTCAGGCCAAACAGCGCAATGCCAATGACGAAAATCCGCCGGCGGCCGAAGCGGTCCGCCAGCGTGCCGGTCGCCATCAGGACCGTGGTTACCGCAAGCGTGTAGGCGTTCATGATCCATTGCATGCCCTTGAAGTCGCCGTGCAGCACGCGCTCGAGAGTGGGCAGGATCACCGGCACACTCGAGATTTCGAGGCTGAACATCAGTGAGGCAAGACACACGGCGCCTAACGCCAGCGTGTTCTTGCGGACGGAGAAGCGGGTTTTTTGCGCCGCTTCGTTGGACGTGGGCCGGTCGGCGCACGATTGCCGCGTGGTGGAACCGGCGGCGGCTGCGGCCGTCGTGGTGGCTGTTGTGGCCGCCGTGCCACCGGCGCGCGGCGGTTCGTCGTGCCGTGGCGACGCGTTCCGATATCTGGACATAGGAATTCACCTCGATTGTCGATGGCCTGGGCCACCAGAGAGTGTGTAATATAGAAGGGAATTCCTGTCCCTATTGACGCCTTTCAATCCAATGAATGTGTCTTTGAAGGAACCAATTAGGTGAGGCTATGAGCGACATGCTTGATGGCGTAACGACCTTCGTGCGCGTGGTCGAAACGGGCAGTTTTGCATTGGCGGCGGAGCGCATGAATCTGACGCGCTCGGCTGTCGGCAAGGTGATCGTGCGGCTCGAAAAACGCCTCGGCGTGCGCCTGCTCAACCGCACCACGCGCAGCCAGAGTCTCACCGAAGACGGGCAAGCCTATTACGACCGCTGCGTGCGGGCATTGGCCGAACTCGAGGCGGCCGAAGCCGATCTGGATTCAGGCCGGCGCGAACCGAAGGGACGTCTACGGGTAAGCGTGCCGCAAGCCTTTGGCCATTATTGCGTCGCGCCGGTTCTGCTCGGCCTGGCGCGCAGACATCCGCAACTGAAAGTCGAAATTTCGATCAGCGATCGCTTCGTGGACATGGTGGAGGAGGGTTTCGATCTGGTCGTGCGGATCGGACCGCTGCCCGACAGCGCGAGTCTCGCGGCGCGTCGGCTGGGTGTGCAGTACGCGAGCATTGGCGCTGCGCCGTCCTATCTCGCGCAACGCGGCATGCCACGCAACGTGGACGAATTGCGTGGCCACACGAGCGTCGCCTACCTGCGGGCCGGCGTCGTGCAGCCATGGGATGTGGTCGATGTCGACGGGCAAATCCGCCGCGCGCAGGTCGAGCCGCAACTTGGCTTTGACGACATGCAGGGAATCGTGGACGCCGCGATTGCCGGCTTCGGTCTGGCGTGGCTGCCGTGCTGGTTGCTGACACGTTATGTGCAGACGGGCCAACTGGTCGCGGTCATGGAGAACTGTTTTCGACCCTCGCAGGACATCAACGTAGTGTGGCCGAAGAGCCGGTATCTGCCCTTGAAAACGCGCTGTGCGATCGATGCGCTGGTGGCCGAGATTCCCGCCATGGTCAGGGCGCCCAGCGTGGACGCCCTGCCTCGCGCGTAGTGGTTAGAACTGCATCGTCGCGCTAGCCACGGCCGTGCGGGCCGGGGAAGGCGAGACAAATGAGCCCCACGCGGTGGTCCAGTAGCGGCGGTTGAACATGTTGTTGATGCCCGCGCGCAATGTCACGTCCTTGCCGGCGATCTTCGTCTCATACCGGCCGCTCAGATCGAAGGTGGTATAGGCGGGCACGAACTGCGTGTTGGCTGCATCCACGGCCTGGTTGCCGACATACTTGCCGCCGAACGCCAGCGTCAGCGGACGCAGATACGACGGGTTGTACTCGATGCGTCCCGTGAAGGTAAAGCGCGGCGCGCCGTAAATGCGCTTGCCTTCGATAGCCGGGTCGTCGATGTCGACGGCCTTCGTATCGAGCCACATCATGCCGCCCATCACGCGCCATTCGCTCGTCAACGCGAGCCAGCCGCTCGCGTCGATACCGGTGTAGCGCTTGGTGCCGTCCTGCACGAACAGGTTGGCCGTGTTCGTGTAGTAGTAGCCCTGGTCGACGCGGAACAGCGCGAGATTGGCGCCCCATTTCGCGTGATCCGTCTTGAAGCCGATTTCGTACTGCTTGCTCCTCAACGGTCCATACGTGGCCGGATAGTTGAGGTTGGTGTTCGACGCGGCGCCGCCCTGTTCGAGTGACTGCACATAGCTCGCATAGACCGTCGAATACGGATCGGTCTTGTACATGAGCGCGAAGGTCGGCGTGACCGGATTCGCACTGTATTGCGACGTGACGGCGCTCGACGGATCGTACTGGTGCTGGCGGAATTGCGTGTAACGCACACCGGCCAGCGCGGACAGACGCGACGTCAATTGCACGGTATCGCTGGCGTACAACGCCGCCTGCGTGATGCGTTGCTGACGATAGAGATCCGAGCCGATGCTGACTTCGTCGTTGGTCAGCAAGGTGCTGTTGTACAGATTGCCGGTGCCGAGGAAATAGCCGTTGTTCCAACCGGTGCTGTTGCTGTACTCGGCGGTTTGCGTCTGGTAGCTCGCGCCGGCTACGACGTCATGCTTGATGCTGCCGGTGTTGAACTTGCCCTCCACCATCGCGTCGACGTTCTGATAGAAGTAGCGCGTCATCGCCGCATAAAGCGTGTTCGAATAGTTGCCGGCGGCGTCGGTGACGTACAGGAAGCTATCCGAGTTGGTGCGATTCTCCTTGGCAAAGCGATACTTCACGCTCGCATGCCAGTTCTCGGAGAGGCGGTAATCGAGGCCCGTGCCGAACGAGGCCATCTCGGTCTGATAGTAATTCTGCGGCTGCGTCAGCGCGTGGGTGACGGTGCTCGCGTCGGGAATCCCCAGACCGCTGCCGAAGCCGAGGCCAAACAGCGTGCCGTTGGTTTTACGCTTCTGATAGAAGGCGTCGACCGTCCAGGTCAGGTCCGGCGTGATGCGGAAGTCCAACGCGAGCGACGCGACCTGGCGGCGAATATGACCGTTCTGCTCGGCGGTGTTGCCGTCTTCGTTGACGAGGTTCAGGCGATAGCCGAAACGGTTGTCGTTACCGAAGCGGCCGCCCAGATCGATCGCCTCGGTGAACACCCCGGCCGATCTGTAGCCGACCGAAATGCTGCGGTATGGATCGTCGGTCGGGCGCTTCAGCACGTAGTTGACGATGCCGCCCGGCGAGCCGAAGCCGTACATGAAACCGGATAGGCCCTTCAACAATTCCACCTGCTCGAATGGTTCGAGCGAAAGGTCGGTGTCCCACGACGGGAAAGTCTGGCCATCCACCTTGATGCTGTTCAGTGTGTCGATCGGCATGCCGCGCACCTGGAACATCGAGTTCTCGGCGACCGCGTTCTCGCTGCTGACCGACACGGCCGGGTCGTACTTGAAGAGATCGTTGGCGGTCGTCGCGAACAGGTCCTTGCCTTCCTCGCTCGTCACGGTGCGAGTCGAAAACGGCGTGTCCACTGCCTTGCGCGTACCCAGCGCGCCGGTGCTGACCGTATCGGCCTGTGCCACGGCAGTGTCTTTCGCGGCGGAGACGCTTACGGCGGGCAGCGTGCCGCCGGCTTCGCTTGCCGCGGCCTGCGCCCATCCCGATGACGATAGCGTGGATAACGATAATCCGACGCTGACGAACAGCCCCGCACTGAGGAGAGACGGTATGCGGCGATGGCCGCGCATCAGCGTTGGCCGCGCTGGGCGGCTGGCGACGAGAAGATTCTGCATATTGTTTGAGTTGGGCAGGACGGTTGGGCAGGACGGCGCAACGCACCAGAAATGTGCGCGACGGCATCGTTCGGCGAGTAATGATTAAACGGATGGTCCAGACTTCGACTGCGCATGAATAGTAATGCATCTGATTCGCATTAACAATATGATTGTCTCTCAAGTCCTCTATAAGACATCTGTCTTAAGACATAGGCGAATTGGTTGTAAGCCTTGTCTGGTGGGGCTCGACCCTGTCCGCACCGGTTCGGCGATATGTTTGTTTAGCAGCGAGTACTGGAAAACACGCATATACTCACGGTCGGGCCGTAAAAAGTAGTGCCGTGGGTCGCGCTGCGTTCCTGCTGCTTTGCCGCCATCTCGCGGCTCAGCGCCACCAACGCTCTGTCTAACACTTCACCAAGCAAAGCATCAAACATGTCCACATCGCCGAAGATCATCTACACCCTGACCGACGAAGCGCCTGCTCTGGCGACTTATTCGCTGTTGCCGATCGTCAAGGCGTTCACGCGCTCGTCCGACGTGATCGTTGAAACGCGCGATATCTCGCTCGCCGGCCGGATCATTGCTGCATTCCCGGACTACCTGAGCGCGGAACAGAAGGGTTCCGACGATCTGGCGGAACTGGGTGGACTCACCACGCGTCCGGAAGCGAACATCATCAAGCTGCCGAACATCAGCGCTTCGGTGCCGCAACTGAAGGCGGCGATTGCCGAACTGCGCGATCAGGGCTTCAAGCTGCCGTCCTATCCGGACGAAGCGAAGACCGACGAAGAGAAAGACGTCAAGGCGCGCTACGACAAGATCAAGGGCAGCGCGGTGAACCCGGTGCTGCGTGAAGGCAATTCGGATCGCCGCGCGCCGCTGTCGGTGAAGAACTACGCGCGCAAGCATCCGCACAAGATGGGCAAGTGGAGCGCGGACTCGAAGTCGCACGTGGCTCACATGAGCGGCGGCGATTTCTACGGCAGCGAAAAATCGGCGCTGATCGCAGCAGCCGGCACCGTGAAGATCGAACTGACCACCGCCGACGGCGCGACCAGGGTCCTGAAAGAAAAGACGGCCGTGCAAGCGGGCGAGATCATCGACGCATCGGTGCTGAGCAAGAACGCGCTGCGCAACTTCATTGAAGCGGAAATCGCCGACGCGAAGGCCAAGGGCGTGCTGTTCTCGGTGCACCTGAAAGCGACCATGATGAAGGTGTCGGATCCGATCATCTTCGGTCACGTCGTCTCGGTGTTCTACAAAGACGTGCTGACCAAGCACGCCGATGCGCTGGCGCAAGCCGGTTTCAATCCGAACAACGGGATCGGCGATCTGTACGCGCGCTTGAAGGATCTGCCGGCCGAAACGCGTGAAGCGATCGAAGCCGACATCAAGGCGCAGTACGCGCAACGTCCGCAACTGGCCATGGTCAACTCGGACAAGGGCATCACCAGCCTGCACGTGCCGAGCGACGTCATCGTCGACGCCTCCATGCCGGCCATGATTCGCGAGTCGGGCAAGATGTGGGGCGCGGACGGCGCGCTGCACGACGCCAAGGCGGTGATTCCGGATCGTTGCTATGCCGGCGTCTACCAGGCGGTGATCGAAGATTGCAAAAAGAATGGCGCATTCGACCCGGTCACGATGGGCACGGTGCCGAACGTCGGCCTGATGGCGCAAGCCGCTGAAGAATACGGTTCACACGACAAGACGTTCCAGATCCCGGCGAGCGGCGTGGTTCGCGTAACCGATGCAGCCGGCAAGGTGCTGATCGAGCAGGCGGTTGAAGCCGGCGACATCTGGCGCATGTGCCAGACCAAAGACGCACCGGTCCAGGACTGGGTCAAGCTCGCGGTCAACCGCGCTCGCGCCACCGGCGCGCCGGCTATTTTCTGGCTCGACGCGGCACGTGCGCACGACGCGCAGATCATCAAGAAGGTCGAGCAATACCTGAAGGACCACGACACCAGCGGTCTGGACATTCGCGTCATGACGCCGGTCGAAGCCACGAAGTTCTCGCTCGAGCGCATCCGCGCGGGCAAGGACACGATCTCGGTCACCGGCAACGTGCTGCGCGACTACCTCACCGACCTGTTCCCGATCATGGAACTGGGCACCAGCGCGAAGATGCTGTCGATCGTTCCGCTGATGGCAGGTGGCGGCATGTTCGAAACCGGCGCGGGCGGTTCGGCGCCGAAGCACGTTCAGCAACTGGTTGAAGAGGGCTTCCTGCGTTGGGATTCGCTCGGCGAATTCTTGGCACTGGCGGCTTCGCTCGAACACCTGAGCGGTGCGTATCACAACCCGAAGGCGCAGGTGCTGGCCAAGACGCTGGATCAGGCAACGGGCAAGTTCCTCGACAACGACAAGTCGCCGGCGCGCAAGGTTGGCGGTATCGACAACCGCGGCAGCCACTTCTACCTGGCCATGTACTGGGCTGAGGCGCTCGCTGCGCAAACCGAAGACGCAGCCTTGCAGGCGCAGTTCGCCGGCGTGGCCAAGGCGATGGCCGACAACGAAGCGAAGATCATCGAAGAGCTGGGTGCGGCGCAAGGCAAGCCGGTGGATATCGGCGGTTACTACCGTCCGAATGTCGAACTGACGAGCAAGGCCATGCGCCCGAGCGCGACGCTGAACAAGATCGTGGACGCGATTGCTTAAGATATTGAATGACGTGCTGAATGCGGTACTGAAACCGCCGCTCACGGTGGCGAGACGAGTACGGAAATAAGCCGTAAGCAAGACGATGGCGCTCTTCAGGAGCGCCATCGTCGTTTCTACGCGTGCCGAATCGGTCATGCCTGCCTTCACACGTGAACGATTTCCCAATCGCTGAGCTTCTCAGGAATTTCGAGTGTCGACGTGTCGACTTCGGTCAGTTGCGGGCAGGTGAGGCCGCGTGCGACTTCGTCGGCGGCCTTTTCCGGGCAGGAAAACTCACCAAGCGTCTCGTTGCCGTAAATGGCCTCCCAGCCACCTTGGCCCGGCAAAATGTAGAACGCTCCCTGGGTCGATCCAAAGCGAAAGCCTTTCATTTTTAGTCTCCCAATTGCCAATTAAAAACCGCGATGCCGTGGCGGCTTCAGGTAGGGGCAGGGGACTCGCTGCGACTGCGCTTTCGTCCCGTCTTTCGCTGCACCCTTTTCGCTGCGTCCTTTGAAGCGTCGGCTCTTGTAAAAGAGTCTACGTCAGCAGGTCGTGGCGCAAGAGTGTGTTAGACGGTTCTCTCGATAAAAGAATATCGTTTAAAAATATATGGTTAGGTTCTACATTTCGCGATGTGCAACGTGAGGCGACATTGCGAAATGGCAAATTTGTGCCACGCACCACGATTTTTTACGAAGCAAGGGCTCATGCCACATCGTGAAATTTTTGCGTGTTGGCCACATAGTGGGGCGCCATGCATTCGCCGCACAGCCAAACGTCGCGCCTGATCGCCCGGTTCAGGGAAGCACGCGCTTCAGAAAAGCGAGCATTACGTGATTGAATTGCGCCGGCCGTTGCAGCGGGGCGAAATGGCTCACGCCGGGCAGGAGAATCAGCGCCGCGCCGGGAATGCTGCGGGCGAGATAGTCGGCGTGGTCCGGTTTGATGAATTCGTCGTGCTCGCTTTGCACGATGGCAACCGGCACGCGAATCGCGGCCAGATCGCGCGCGGAATAGTTGGGCTCGGTTCGCATCATTTCGCTGACCGCGCCAACGAAGGCATCGAAGTCGTCGGGCGTGGCCGAGAGCTGCGCGTAGTCCTTGGCATGCCTCGCGAAACACCGGTCGATGATCGGCGTCGGCACGAATTCTTTGGTCCCGCTCGGATCCATGTTGCAGCCGAAGAAGAATACCCCCGCAACCCGCTCGGAAGCCCGGCTGCCCAGCACCATCGCGACGCAGGCGCCGTCACTCCAGCCGACCATCGCGGCGCGCTCGAGTTGCAGCGCGTCCATCACGGCCAGAACGTCGGTGGCCATCAGCTCGTATTTATAGGGGCGTGCGTCGCGGGTGCTACGGCCATGGCCGCGGCTGTCGATCACCACCACGCGATGCCCCGCGCCAACCAGCGCCGGGACCTGGTAGCCCCAGTTGCCGCTGTGCCCCAGACCGCCGTGCAGCAGGATCACCGGTTTGCCGGTCCCATATGACGCGTACCAGATTCGCGCGCCTTCGTGCTCGATGTGGCCTTGGCTGTTCGAAACCGGCAGCGGGGCAGCGCCATGGGCTTCGAAATGGGCGAGGTCGTCGTCGTGGAATTCCATGAAGGGTGCCTTCCCGGTGAGTTCGGTAACTGAAAGTTCGGTCACGTTGCCTGTGACGCCATCAGAAAATCAACAAAGCTACGAATTTTCGCGCCTGGACGGCGCTCGGGCGGTGTCAACGTGACCGGCCGACTGCGATTTCGATTTCAGTGAGTCTCCAACCCGGTCAGACTAGCAGGAACCGTCGCGATCAGATGGCACGCCAACTGTTGAGCTCGCTCCTTCTCTGCCGCAGTGAGACTCGCGCCGACGCGCTGCTCGACAACGCGAGTGGCGTCAGCATAGGCACGCAAGCCAGGTTTGGCAGCAAAGCTCGCCTGCGCGCGCTGAAGCCACGCGTCGCCGAGTGCTTTGTCGCGCGTCACACCGTCGCCCGAAAGGTAGCGGATACCAGTTTCGTATTGCCGCAATGGCTCGCCCTCCAACGCTTCGGTGAGGGTCGAGAGTGCGTTCCAGGTGGCTTCGCTATTGTCTGCAGCAGATGTCTGCAAGCCGCTGCCCGCACTCCACCGTGTCTCGTCGGTGGTTAGCGCGAGCCAGTACGTCGATCGTTGATTGAGCGAACGTGTCTCTCCTGCCGCCTGAGCACGCAGGGCGAGCGCGATCGTCGCCTCATCGCATCCCAATGCAGCGGCTTTGCGATGCCAGCTTAGCGCCAGCGTGTCGTCAAGCGGCACACCGGTGCCGGTCTCGTGCAGATTCGCGAGGTCGCTCGCCGCTTCACACGAGCCGGCGGCCGCAGCCTTCTCGAGCCATGCGCGTGCAAGGGTCGCATCTCGCGCAACGCCGTGTCCGGTGAGATACGCCTTTCCCACCATTTCCATCGCAGCCGAACTGCCGGCCGTTGCACGGCTCGCTGACGCAAAGGCCTCTTGCTCGTCCCGTTCACCGCCGAGTCCGGTGAAGAGGTGCCACGCGAGCGAGGCCTGCGCCGCGGCGTTGCCCTGCGCTGCCGAGCGGCGCAGCCAGTACATCGCCGCACCGAAGTCAGCCGTGACGCCGTAGCCCCGGTCGTACGAGTCGCCGAGGATCGATTCATAGACGGCGTCACCGGTACTGGCGAGGCGCCATTGCCAGTAGACCCGCTCGCGGGCTGCTGTGTCGCGGTCGGGTGTGATGCCTGCAGCCAACTGACGCATCGCGATTGCATCGCCCGCCTGCGCGGCAGCGCGGCACCAGCGCTGCGCCATCGGCGCATCGCGCGCGACACCCGCGCCGTTCGCGTAGGTGAGACACAACACACGCTGCGATACGAGATCGTTTGACTCCGCGCCACGTGTGAACCATTTGACCGCGCTCGCCTGATCGGGCGTCATGCCTTCGCCCCTGGCGTAGAGACTTCCCATTGCGGCGTAAGCCGGGCCGAATTTTTGCGCGACCGCCTTGACCAGCCATGCCTTGCCGGAGCCCTTGCTGACCGGCGACGGACGATTGAGGAGAGCCACGCCGAGCATCGTCTGTGCCTGTGGGTCGCCGGCTTGCGCGGCGAGTTCCAGATAATGCTCGGCAAGTGCATCGTCGCGCGGTGTGCCGATAGCGTACAGGTACTGCCATCCCGTTACGCGTTCGCCCTCGATGTTGCCGAGATCGGCCGCCTTGCGATACCAAATCAACGCTTGCGCTTTGTCGGCGGGCACGCCGTCGCCGGAGAACAGCATTCTGCCCACCATCACTGCGGCCGGCGCATAGCCGCGGTCCGCGCCCGTACGCGCGAGCTGGAAGGCGAGCGCCGGGTCTCTCGGCATGCCGAGCCCAGCGTCGGCGAGCGACGCGAGATTGAACGACGCGACCCCGAGTCCCTGCGCGGACGCGCGTTCGTACCACTGTTTTGCTTCAACGAGATTGCGCGTTTCGCCCTCGCCATGCTGCAGCATGACGCCGAGATCGTTTTGCGCCGGGGCAACGCCTGCCCGCGCGGCGCCCCGCATCCAGCCGATTGCAGCATCCAGGTCGATGGGGCCGCCAAGCCCGAAGCGATACTCGACCGCCAGTTCGAATTGCGCCATGGCATCGCCCTCGAGCGCGGCCTTTCGATGCCATGCGCGTGCCAACGCTGCACTGCGCGTGATACCGGCGCCGCTCGCGTACAGCTCTCCAAGCCGGCGTTGTGCGTAGATCGACCCGCGGCGAGCCGCAGTCGACATCAAGGCAAAGCCGCGTTGGGGATCACGTGGGACGCCCGTGCCGGTCAGATACAGATCGGCGAGTGCGGCACGCGCTTCGATATGGTCCTGCGCGACTGCCGCGTTGAGCCAACCGGCTGCGTTGTGCGTATCCTGCGCAACACCCCAGCCGCGCAATAGCGAGGTGCCGAGCAGAAATTCTCCGTCGGGGTCGCCGTGCGCCGCGCCTTGCATGAACCACGTAACGCCGCCCTGGACGTCGCGCGACACGCCTGGCCGGCCGCTAATCAGCAGTCGGCCGGCATTGGTTGCGCCATGCGGGTCGCCGTGTCCAGCGGCACGCACAAACTCCGCGTACGCGGAGGCCGGATCGACCGCACGGCCTTCACCGTTGTAGTCCATCAGACCGAGCGTATCGGCTGCGGCGCCGTCGCCGTTGTCCGCGGCGAGCGCGAGCCAGTGCCGGGCTGCGGCATAGTCCTTCGGCACGCGCAAGCCGTCGCGGTAAAGCGAGCCGACGACGCGTTGCGCGGCTGCGGAGCCGTCCACCGCGGTCTGCTTCAAAATGGCCAGACCGACGTCGTTGGGCCGCATCGCGAAGCCGAACAGCACCATCTGTCCGTAGACAATGCGCGCATCCGGATTACCGGCGGCGGCATCTGCACGACACATTGCGAGTAGTTGCTCGGGCTTCGCGAGCGGTGAGGCGGCCCACTCCTGGCCCGCGCCGAAGCGCAGTACGCAAGGCGTCGTTGGATCGCTGAACGAGGTGGACGGTGTGCTCGCGAACGAAAACGTCGGCCGGCCGGCGTCCTGAACAATCAGCGGCATGGCGCTTGCGACTATCGGCGTCACGGCCGCGGTTAGCGCGAGCGACAAAAGCACCGAAAACATGCCCGGAAGGGGTGGCGGCGCGCGATGAAACCGGCTGACGAACGCGAATCTCACGCACCGCCTCGCCGGGCCAGCATCCACTCGTTGGTGCCATAGGGTTGCAGGTCGTTCAGGCGGCCGACAAAAGCGCGCGCTGCGTCGTCGTCGTGTTTCACGTACCGCGCATAGCCGGCGGCCATGAACCAGATTTCGGCAAGCGCATTCTGGATAGTGGCCTGATTGCCGAGCGAGACGACCTGGATATATACCTGGTCGATCGTGAGCCTGCCCTGCATGTACAGCAGTAGCTCGCGGCGATAATTTCCGATTACCGGTTGCGCGGCGCGCCGAATGTAGTCATCGAAGTAGGGACTAGCGGGCGCTACCCCTGCGCTTTTTGCTCGTACGTAAAGGTACATCGTCGCCATGTAGTCCTGATCGTAGACCTCCGCACCCTTGGCGCGATCGACCAGCGCGTCGATCGCATCGGACCATTTTCCCTGCTGGATATAGGCCACTGCGGCCGAGCCCGAGACCTCGCCGTATTTTTTGTAGACCGCGAACGGGGTGGTCGCCGTTGCGGCTTCTTCATGCGCCTGCTTGCGAATCGGTGCGGCCAATCTCAGCGCGTCGTCGATGCGATTCAGCGAAACGAGGGTCGTGACTTTCGATTGCTTATAGCTTGTATTGTCCGGTGCGAATGCGATCGCTTTGTCGATCGCCGTCAGTGCCTCGGCATGCTGGCCGGTGTCGTCCAGGAACGCGGAAATGTCGCCGTATGCCTCGGCCTTCGACTGGGGCGTGGTAGCGGCTTTCAACGACTGCCGACCCTGCTCGAGCAGTTCAGCGTTCATCTCGCGCAGCGGATTGGCGTCGCCGAACGGATGGTGTCGCTCGCTAGCGGGGTTGATGCCGAGTGAAGTCAGTTTGGCGCGCATTGGTGAATCGATTTCCTGGTCGAGTGCCCAACGCGCGAACTGCACGTAGTCCGTCCGCGCTCCAACGGCGTCGCCCGATGCCTCGCGAACGGCGGCGCGTCTGCGATATATCTCTGCGAGAGCGGGTTCAAGTGAGACGGCCTTGGAGAACGCGTCGATGGATTCCTGAAAACGTTTCTCCGCGGCCAACGCGGAGCCGAGTTCCTGATAGTAGGGCGCGCCAACCGTCTGATCGAGGTCGTGCTTGGCCTCGTGTGCTATCCGGACCCGCTCAAGCGTTGCGCGGCTCTCGTCGTTGCGCTGATTGATTCCATATAGATGCGCGAGCAGCACGAGTTGCTGATCGCTCGGGACCGGTGTCAGTTCGATCGCGGCAAGCTGCGAATCGAGCGCGGCCTGGTTGTCCCGAAGCCCGATATTGATGAACGTTAGCGCTTGCAGCATTTGCGTCCGCATCGCGACCGGCAGGCTGTGCGAAGCAAGGCATTCGTTCGCGAGACGTGCGGCCTCCGCCAGATGACCTGCAGCCATTTCACCCGCACTGTGTTGGCAGGTGGCGAGCACGTCCGGCGGCACATTCGCGGTGATGTTCGCGGACGGCCCGGACTGCGGAGCGGTTGTTGTATTTTTTGCCGCCGTGGAGACCGGCGTCGGATTATGCGCGCACGCGCTCATGCACAATGCGGCAACGACGGCTGCTGCGCGTCGGCTTGCGGTGTTCTTCATTTTCATATTCGAGTGGTGAAGAGGCCGGCGCTGCGTAAATGATTCTGCGCCCCGGCATTCATATCGGCAGGAAAATGAAGAACTTGAGAACGCCGGGTCAACTGCGGATTCGCGCGATGGATGTCAGAATCAGCACCGATATCCATCGCGCAGAAGCACTACTCCTCAGCTCGAAACGTACGCGACATACGGCCCCGTGCCGCCACCCGTGGATCCCTTGCCCGAAATCCCGTAGTACACGTGCCGGCCATAGAAAAACGGCATGCCGAAGTCGAACTGCCGCGTCATATAGATGCCGAGATTGTTGAACGCGTTATTTCCCGACGCATTCAGCGTCACGCCGTTTGCAATATTGAAACCGAGCACCGTGCTCGCCGGGCTGGCTCCCACCAGTATCGAGGTTCGGCCCACCGTCGTCGTGGGGGCGTAATAGCCGCTCGCGCTGTCGATCGGGATGCTCAGGTCCGGGAAGAACATGACCGTCGAGCCGGAATCGAAGAACGTCTTGGTTTGCGCGGTTCCGTTGTACATCGACGTGAAGTCGCCGTTTCCATTCGTCCGCATCAATGTGGCGCTCGTGCCGGCCAACGCGTTGTTGGCCTGGGTGTCGATGCCGAACACCAGCGTACCCTGAGCGTTCGGGCTGCCGGTGTCGGACACCTGCGCCATCTCGAGAATCACGCCGTTGTTGTCCTGCGCGAACATCGAGACCGGATTGGTGACCTGTCCGTTGATGGGCACCGCAGTGCCGACGCCGGCGTTGGTGTAATAGAACGTCGACACCGGTCCTTGCTGGCACGCGAGGCCACAGTCGTTCGGGCTCACGCCAATGCCGAGAATGCCGTTCGCGCCGAGATCGGCCGTGGTGACCAGCGGACGGCCAACCTGACACTCGGACGGGGCGGCGGTCGTCAGTGTGCTGTCGCCGATCACCTGGATCGGCACGTTCTGGGCGGTTTCACCCGAAAGCGACACGTCCGCGTAATGGACCGTCCCCCACGCGTAGCCGCTGCCGAACAGCGCGCATTCGGCGAGCGGTTGGCCACCCACGACTTCAGGCGTCAACGTGCTGAAGGTGGATGACTGAATCGCGGAGCTGACCAGACGCAGCCCGAACGACGCGGTATCGACGATCACATTCGGAATCCTCACGCAGTTTCCGCTGGCGTTGGTTCCTGGGGTGCAGAGCGTGACGGTGACCATGGGCTGATTGTGGATGCCCGTTTTGCTGACGGTCACCCCGATCGTATTGCCGGGGCCGACGAGGGTAGGCACCGCCGAAGCGTCCGCCGCGAGGACGTTGGGTGTCGAATTGACGGTGTTCGTCGGGGCGGGCGAACTGGCGGCGGCCGGTGCGTTTGCCGCCGTGTTGCTGTTACCGCTGCTGCCGCCCCCGCCGCCACCGCAGGCAGCCAGACTGAGCCCGAGCGCCGCGGCAATGATCCATGCGATTTTGCGCACTTTTATTCTCTCGATTGATTTTTAATAGACTTACTTGATGTCGTCAGCGCTCACGCCTTGCGGCAACGCTTGCGGGAGATAGGCTCGCCCAACGAAGGAGCCCATATGGCCGCCGGTCTCCACGACCAGCGCCGACTGATGCACGACGGCTGCTCCGTAGCCGCCGCCTTGCACGGCATGTGCGTCGGTGAGGCCCTGCACGTAAGACGGGAAGTAAGTGGCGAGCAGCGTCTTGAGCGGCGGCATGGTCGGGCCTTCCCAGCTCAACGCGAATACGGTATTGGCCGCCGTGATGTACTCGTTCACCACCGTGCCCGACGGCAGCGTGGTCTGACTCACGGTGTAAGCCGGCGCGGCCGTATTGCCGCTTGCCGCGTAGCGCGCCACGGCGGCGTCGCCCAGGCTCAGTGCCCCTGCACTGGTACTGCTGGCGGTGACGGGGTAGGTCGGCGCGCCGCCCAACCCTGCGTATGCTGGAACGACCGCGGCGAATGAGGCAGTGGCCACCACGAGCATTCGAAATTGACTGATTATCATTTTTTGGTCTTCGGCGATTTTTGGAAAATGCGCGCGAACGTTATCCTCGCGTCCACGCGATGTTAATACTAGCTTGAGTCTGTTCGATTAAAACAAACGAATAGCGAGGCGATTCGGGTTCTATTTGAAAATGAAAGATCGCCTGCCGGAAAATCAGCGATATTCAAGCCGGATATTATTCAGCACCTGGCTGCCATGCCACGCGGTTGCGTCCAGCGGCCTTTGCGGCGTACAACTGGGTATCGGCCGCGGCAAGCAGAGCGGCCGCGCTGCCGCCCCCGGGCGGCATGCATGATGCGCAGCCCACGCTGATCGTCACGTGGCCGCGTTCAGTGTCCTTGTTCGCAAGCCCTGCCGCCTCGATGCGCTCACGGATCGTTTCCGCGACCTTGACCGCGCCGTCGAGCGATGTATTCGGCAACACCACCGCGAACTCCTCGCCGCCATAGCGTGCGGCAACATCCACTGCGCGCCGGGTGCCCGACATGATGCGCGCGGCTACCTCGGCCAACACCTCGTCGCCCGTCGCGTGGCCGTAGGTATCGTTCAGGCGTTTGAAGTGATCGATGTCGATGAACAGCAGCGAGAGCGGCGTTTGCTCGCGCTGCGCACGCAGCCATTCCTGCGCGAGCCGCTGGTCGAAAGCGCGGCGATTGCTCAAGCCGGTCAACGCATCGGTTTCGGCGATACGCTGCAATTCGGCCTCGGCGCGCACCTTGTCGCGCAGCGCGAAGGCAAACAGCCACGCCACGATCACGTAAGCGCCGCCGAACAGAACCGTCATCGCGCCGGCCAGCATGTTGCGTTTGCGCCAGTCGGTCAGCACATCTTCCACGGCGGGCGCGATGCCGACGATCAGGGGTGTGCCCGGCACGTGGGCATAGGTGTACAGGCGCGAGACGCCATCCAGCGAACCGTCCGAGACGAAGCTGCCGGACGGGTGGTTCGCGATGCCGGCGAAATTTGCCGTACCCGCATAGTTCGAGCCGATGCCGCGGCGCGCCGGCGGCTGGCTCGCGAGGAGCGTACCGTTGTCGAGCACGATAAAGCCGCCGCCGTTGGGGCCGAGATCGATATTGTCGAGCAGATGTTCGAAGTACTCGATCCGGATGCTGACGAGAGCAATGCCGTCGAATGCGCCCTGGGCCGTGTCGATACGCCTTGACAGTCCAACCGCCAGCGCGCCGCCGCGGACCTGCGACGGATAGGGATGCGAAATGTAGAGGCCCACGGAGGGGTTGTTCCGCTGCACGGTGAAGTAGTCGCGGTCGGCGAACGACAGCCCGGGGTAGGTGTTGCCGCTTTTCGACGCTTTGACACGGCCTTGCGCATCGAGAACATAAGCGTCGCCGGAGATCGGCGAACCCAGTCCACGATCGAACAGTACGCGCTGGCGCAGGTAGGGCGATAGGGTCCACGTTTCCGGGCGCTCGGCGTCCGACGCCACGCCGCGCAACGACATGTCGTACAGCGCGACATTGCGCGCAAGGTCGCGGCTGATAATCGCGACGAGGTTGCGCGAATTGTCCATGGCGTGGCGGAATTCGTCTTCGCGGCTGTTATAGAGCGCGACGAAAGTCAGAGCGGCCATGACGGTGGCGGCAAGCATGCCGGACAGGCCAGCCAACAGGGGATGCCGGCCGATCGTCCAGGCGATCCATTTGCGGGTCCCCCCAAACCATCTGGCCGAGCGGTACCGCAAGCTAAGAACCTGTCCATTCGACACGTGCCTGACTCCCCCTGGATGGCCGGTTCAGAGCCGGCGTGCGGCATAGGACTTTGTCTCAGTCCGGTTGCATGGTCGATTGAATCATTGAATACGCATGGGGGTCAATCGAGCCTGTCGAGCAAGATGCTGACGAAGGTTTCCGTGACGGGCGGCAGGGTTCGGCCGCGTTTCTTGATGAGGGCGATCGGACGGGTGAAGGCGGGATCGTCAACCGGACGAACCACCAACTCGGGCTCCGCTCTGACCTCGCGAGCCGAAGCCGGCAGGATGGTCACACCGAGCCCGGCGCGCACCATCGCGACGGCGCTCATCATGTAGGTCGGCTCACAGGCGATCTCCGGCGCGCAGCGGGCGTTGGCAAAGGCGCTGTCGACCACGGCCCGCACGCTCGTGCCTGCGGCCGTCAGCACGAGCGGCACCGCGGCGAGGTCGGCCAGCGTGATGCGCCGACGCCGCGCCAGCGCATGGCGCTTCGGAAAAACCGCCACCAGACGATCGATACCCGCATGCAGTACCTCGAAGGCGCTATCGTCCAGCGCGCCGCCAGTCAGGCCGATATCGACCTCCTCGTTGCGCACCAGCGTATTGACCACGCTGGCCACCACGTCGCGCACATGGAAGCTCACGCGCGGCACGGCTTTCTTCATGTCCTGTACGAATTCGGGCAGGACGCTGGCCGCGAAAGTCGGCAGGCACGCAATGCGCACCGTACCGCTGGTTCCCTCGCCGAGCGCACGTGCGTCGATCAGCACATGTTCCATATCGTGCAGTGACTTTTGCAGCAGCGGCAGCAGTTCGCGGCCGGTCGGCGTCAGCGCGACATTGCGGCTGTTGCGGTCGAACAGGCGCATGCCGACGGTTTCCTCGAGCCGGCGGATCTGCACCGTCAAGGCCGGCTGTGACAGGTGCAAGCGTGCCGCCGCACGCGTGAAGCTGCCCGTTTGCGCGACGGCGATGAACGCGCGGATGTCCCGAAGATTCAGATCCATAATGGTTTGTGATTGCTGCGATCAATTCATTTCAATTGATTTATTGTTGCCCCGAACTTACGCTCGATCGCAGTAAAAAACAACATAGGAGACAAGCACATGCTGCCACTACTGGGGCTGGCTACCATCGTCGTGCTGCTCGGCGCGATTCTGTCGAAACGGATGTCGCCGCTGGTGGCGCTCATCATCGTGCCGATTGCGGCGTCGCTCATCGGCGGCTTCGGCTTTCAGACCAGCAAGTTCGTGATCGACGGGCTCAAGAGCCTCGCGCCCGTGGTCGGCATGTTCGTCTTCGCGATTCTCTACTTCGGCACCATCACCGACGCCGGCACGCTCGATCCGATCATCGACCGCATCCTGCGCGCGGTCGGTACGCGGCCCACGCGAATCGTGATGGGCACCACCTTGCTCGCGCTGCTGATTCACCTGGACGGCTCCGGCGCAGTGTGCTTTCTCGTCACGATTCCCGCGATGCTGCCGCTCTACGATCGTCTGAAAATGGACCGGCGCGTGCTGGCCGCGGCCGTTTCGATGGCTGCCGGTATCAACTTTCTGCCGTGGACCGGGCCGATGATCCGCGCGTCGGCGTCGCTGCATCTGCCGATTTCGGCGCTGTTCAATCCGCTGATTCCCGTGCAGTTGATCGGGCTGGTGTTCGTTTTCGGCGTGGCATTCTGGCTCGGGCGGCGCGAGGAAAAGCGCCTGGGTCTTAGCGCCGCGAGCGCTTCGATACCGATGCCGGAGCGCAAGCTGACGCCGGAGGAGCAAGCCTTGCGCCGGCCGAAAAACTTCTGGTTCAACATCGTCCTGACGCTGGTCGTACTCGGCACGATGGTCGTGATGGGCGAGAAGATTCCGCCCGCGATCATGTTCATGGTCGGGCTTTGCGTCGCGTTGATGGTGAACTATCCGAACGTCGACATGCAGCGCAAGCGGATCGACGCTCACGCGCGCGCCGCGCTGATGATGGCCGGCATTCTGCTCGCGGCCGGCGTGTTCACCGGCGTGATGCAGGGCAGCGGCATGCTGAAAGCGATGGCACAGGCAGCCGTCGGTTTCGTGCCGCCCGCAATGGCGGGGCACATTCCCGTCGTGCTCGGCGTGCTGTCGATGCCGCTCAGCATGCTGTTCGACCCGGACTCGTTTTACTTCGGCGTGTTGCCGGTGATTGCCGAAGTGGCCGGCCAACTCGGCGTGCCCGCCGTGCACGTCGGCCAGGCCGCGCTGCTCGGGCAGATGACGACCGGCTTCCCGGTCAGCCCCCTTACGCCGGCGACGTTTCTCGTAGTCGGCTTGTGCGGCATCGATCTTGCCGATCACCAGAAATTTACGTTTCCCTTGCTGTTCGGCGCGTCGATCGTGATGACGATTGCCTGCGTCGTGCTGGGGATATTCTCATTGTGAGCCGCACGGCTTTACTGAACGGACGCCATCATCATGACAACGACTCCACATAGACGGCCGGTGCGAATCGGTGCGGGCGCGGGATATTCCGGCGACCGTATCGAGCCGGCGGTCGAGCTGGCGGAACATGGCGCGCTCGATTACCTGGTGTTCGAATGCCTCGCCGAGCGCACCATCGCGATTGCGCAGCAGGCGCGCAGCAAAGATCCCGAACAGGGTTACGACCCGTTGCTCGAAACCCGCATGGCGGCCGTGCTGCCCGCTGCGATTCGCAACGGCGTGCGGATCGTGTCGAACATGGGTGCGGCCAATCCACTCGCGGCGGCGAAGAAGACTGCCGAGATCGCGCACTCGCTCGGACTCGGTCCGGTGAAGATTGCCGCCGTCACCGGCGACGATGTGCTCGACGTCGTACGGCAGGGCAATTTCCGCTTCGAGGAGTCGGGGGAAAGCGTCGCGTCGTATAAGGATCGCCTCGTCTCCGCGAATGCGTACCTTGGCGCGGCGGCGATTGTCGAGGCGCTGGCGGCCGGCGCGCAAATCGTGCTGACCGGACGTGTTGCCGATCCATCCTTGTTCGTCGCGCCGTTGATCCATGAATTCGGGTGGCGGATGGACGACTGGCAAACGCTCGGGCAGGCAACCGTGATCGGCCATCTGCTCGAATGCGCGGGACAAATCACCGGAGGCTATTTTGCGGACCCGGGTTTCAAGGACGTCCCGAATCTCGCGCGGCTCGGCTTTCCCATCGCCGAAGTCGGGCAGGACGGTTCGGTGATCATTACCAAGCTCGCGCAGGCCGGCGGACGGGTGACCGAAGCAAGCTGCAAGGAGCAACTGCTGTACGAGATTCACGATCCGCAGCGCTATCTGCAACCGGACGTGGTCGCCGACTTCACGCAGGTGCGTGTCGCGCAGGACGCGCCGGATCGCATTCGCGTGAGCGGTGGACGTGGCGCGCCGCGTACGGATACGTTGAAGGTCTCGGTCGCGTATTTCGACGGCTATATCGGCGAGGGGCAGATCTCGTACGGCGGTCCCGGCGCGCTGGCACGTGCCCGGCTCGCGCTCGATATCGTGCGGGAAAGGCTCGCCTTGACCGGTGTGGATACGCGTGAATTGCGATTCGATCTGATCGGTGTGAATGCATTGCATGGCGAAGCGCTGGCGGCCGACCAACCCGAGCCCTATGAGGTCAGGGCACGGGTCGCGGGGCGCGCCGACTCGCTGGCGCAAGCGGTACGGATCGGCAACGAGGTGGAGACGCTTTATACGAACGGGCCGGCGGGCGGTGGCGGCGTGACGAAGTCGGCACGCGAAGTCGTCGCGGTGCAATCGGTGTTGCTGCCGCGTGAGCACGCCAAGCCTACTTTCTCGCTGGTGGAGGCGTGACATGAAATTACGTGAACTTGCGCATTCGCGGACCGGCGATAAGGGCAATACGCTGAATATCTCCGTCATCTGTTACGACGCCAGACACTATGAGCATCTGCGAGCGGTGTTGAGTGCCGAGCGGGTCAAGGCGTATCTCGGCGAGGTGGTGCGCGGCAATGTCGTGCGTTACGAATTGCCTGCCATTGCCGCATTCAACTTCGTACTCGGCGAGGCGCTCGGCGGGGGCGTGACGCGCTCGCTGGCGCTGGACGCGCATGGCAAATCGTTGAGTTCGGCCTTGATGGGGCTGGAGGTGGAGGGGCCGGCTGAGGACGGCTATGCGCCGGCAGCATAGATCGCTTGCATGGCGCGGCCACGCAGCGTGAAACGCTGAGCCGTTTCACGCTACCGCGGGTGAGCCTGATAAGCCCCGCTGCTGGGCTTAGCCGGCCGCCTTGCTCGACTCATGCGCGCGCCGAAGCCGCTCGCGGCTATTGCTCAGATGCATGCGCATCGCGGCGCGTGCGTCGTCGGCGTCCTGACGTTCAATGGCCCGGTAAATCATCTGGTGCTCGCCCAGCACATTGCGCAAGGTTTCAATATGATCGAGCTCCGCGATCTCGGCTGATCCGAGCCGCGTGCGCGGGCTCACCGAGCGGCCGAGTTGACTGAGCACATCGAAGAAATAGCGGTTGCCGCTTGCCCGGGCGATCTGCAAATGAAACTCGATGTCATGCGCGAGCGTGTCCGTACTCCCACGTTCGAGTTCCGACTCGAAGCGTTCCAGTGCCGCACGAATCTGCTTGAGATTCTGCTCGGTACGCCGTGCCGCGGCGAGCGCAGCGGAAGCAGCCTCCACATCGATGCGAAACTCGATGATCGCCATCACGTCGAGCATGCTGGAGAGGTCGGCGGCGGGCAACTGCATCGACTGTTCCGTGGCCGGCTCCAGCACGAACGTGCCGATACCGTGACGCGTCTCGACCACTTTAGCCGCCTGCAGGCGCGAGATTGCCTCGCGAACCACGGAGCGGCTCACCGAGAGCTGCTTCATCATGGCGACTTCCGTCGGGATGCGGTCTCCCGGCCTCAGGGCGCCGCGGCGGATTTCGTCGGAAAGGCTGGCCACCACCTTCTCAGTCAGGCTGCTCATTTACGGTTTGTTGATTAATCTGATCGGCTGGAAATACACCCGTCGCGGGTGCGAGTGAAGTCATAGGGCGCTTCGACATAGCCATCATAGCGTCAGTCCGATTGATCGCGACTCGAAACACTCGCTCCCGGGGGATGCGCGCGGCGACGGATCGACCCTTTCCGGTCTCTACTGCAAGCGGTTTATGTTTTGTTGTCGGACGTCTTATTTTGATTGACCTTTTCCAAGGTGGGAATGCCGTGCCCGCTGCTTTTTTCACTATACCCGGCCAGAGTGCGAGGCAAGTGGCAGGGTAAACACCTTATTGGAATCGATGGAAAGAAGCGGGTAGACTGTCGTCAGACAACGTATCACGTGTTACGGAGCAGGCCGCCGGAGTGGCCGGAACTGGAGACAACCTTGACATCTGCTCTTACCGCCGCCGACGCGCTCGAATCCGCGGTCTCGAAGGTCAAGCGGCACATCTTGCCGCTGTTTCTGATCATGTTCATCGCGAACTACATTGATCGCGTGAACATCGGCTTCGTCAATTCCCACATGCAGGCGGACCTCGGTATCGGCGCCGCCGCGTACGGTCTGGGGAGCGGCTTGTTCTTTGTCGGCTACGCGCTGTTCGAAGTGCCGTCGAACGTATTGATGCAGAAGTACGGCGCGCGCGCGTGGCTGACCCGCATCATGGGCACCTGGGGGCTGGTCGCGGCGGCCATGGCGTTCGTCTGGAACGATACGTCCTTCTACGTGCTGCGCTTTCTGCTCGGCATCGCTGAAGCCGGCTTCTTTCCGGGCGTGGTGTTTTACTTCACTCAATGGCTGCCGCAGAAAGAACGCGGCAAGGCCGTGGCGGTTTTTCTCTCGGGCTCCGCGCTGGCGTCGGTGCTGTCCGGGCCGATCACCGGCAGTCTGCTGTCGATTCGCGGCCTCGGCTTGCAGGGCTGGCAATGGATGTTTCTGATTGAAGGCGGCTTTTCAATCGTGCTGTGCGGTGTGAGCTGGGTGCTGCTGAAATCGCGTATTCGCGATGCCGCGTGGCTGACGGCTGAGGAGCAGGCCGTGCTCGAAAGCTCGATCGCCGCGGAGCAGGCCGAGCGTGAGGCGCACGGCGGCGCGCATCTGCCGCCGATGAAGCTGCTGAAAGACCCGCAGATTCTCCTGTTCTGCTTTCTGTACTTCGCGATTCAACTGACCATCTACGCGGCGACGTTCTGGCTGCCGACGATCATCCGCAAGATGGGTGGACTCTCGGACTTTGAAGTCGGCATGTTCAATACCATCCCGTGGCTCATCGCCATGGTCGCGATGTACTGCTTCGCGGTGTTGTCGGCGAAATGGCGTTTTCAGCAGGCGTGGCTGGCGGTGGCGCTCGTGATCGCGGCGTGCGGGTTATTCGCTTCGACTTCGGGTAATCCGGTGCTGTCTTTCGTGGCAATCTGTTTTTCGGCGATCGGGTTCAAGGCTGCATCGTCGCTCTTCTGGCCGATTCCGCAGGGTTATCTCGACGCACGCGTTGCCGCAGCCGTGATTGCGCTGATTAACTCGGTCGGCAACCTCGGCGGTTTTTTCGCACCGGCCGCGTTCGGTTATTTGCAGCAGCACACCGGCTCGATTACTGGCGGTTTGTACGCGCTGGGCGTGGCTTCGCTGATCGCGGCGGCGGCCGGTTTCCTGACCCGCAATCGCCGTGTGAATCGTGACGCGTTGCCGGAGCCTTTGCATAGCAAAGCCCACTGACCAGCGAAAATCGCCGATCATGAATCACGCATTTCCCACTTTCTGCCCGGCACGGGTCCCGAGCGCGCTAATCCGGCGCGCGGACGCCCGCCTGCCGGCTCGCTAACTCAACCGGGCCCATTCTCATGTCCACGAACTCATCCCAATCGAACGCTACGCCGATCGTGACCGAGCTGCGCGTCGTGCCCGTCGCCGGCCGTGACAGCATGCTGATGAATCTGAGCGGCGCGCATGGCCCGTTCTTCACACGCAATATCGTCATTCTGCGCGACAGCGCCGGACATATGGGCGTCGGCGAAGTGCCGGGCGGCGAGAGCATCCGCCAGACCATCGACGATGCGCGTCCGCTGGTCGTCGGTCAGTCGATCGGCAATCTTCAAGCTATCCTGAACAAAGCGCGTACCCAGTTCGCCGACCGCGATGCCGGTGGCCGCGGTCTGCAGACCTTCGATCTGCGCACCACTATTCACGCGGTGACGGCGCTCGAAGCCGCGTTGCTCGATCTGCTCGGTCAGCATCTTGGCGTCCCCGTCGCGGCGCTGCTCGGTGAAGGCCAGCAACGCGACGAAGTGGAAATGCTCGGCTATCTGTTCTATATCGGCGACCGCAAGAAAACCGATCTGCCCTATGCGAGCGGCGCGGAGGGGCGCGACGACTGGGAGCGCGTGCGTACCGAAGAAGCGATGACGCCCGAGGCCGTCGTGCGGCTCGCCGAGGCGGCGCAGGCGCGCTATGGCTTCAACGATTTCAAGCTCAAAGGCGGCGTGTTGCCGGGCGACGCCGAAATCGAAGCGGTCACGGCGCTCGCCGAGCGTTTCCCCAACGCGCGCGTCACGCTCGACCCGAACGGCGCATGGTCGCTCGCGGAAGCGGTGCGCCTGTGCCGCGACAAGCACGACGTGCTGGCTTACGCGGAAGATCCGTGCGGCGCGGAGAACGGCTATTCGGGCCGCGAGGTGATGGCCGAGTTCCGCCGCGCGACCGGTTTGCCGACGGCGACCAACATGATCGCGACCGACTGGCGTCAGATGGGTCACGCGATCCAGTTGCAGTCGGTGGATATTCCGCTTGCCGATCCGCATTTCTGGACCATGCAGGGTTCGGTGCGGGTGGCGCAGATGTGCAATGAATGGGGGCTCACCTGGGGCTCGCACTCGAACAACCACTTCGACATTTCGCTCGCGATGTTCACGCATGTCGCGGCGGCGGCGCCCGGCAAGATTACGGCGATCGACACGCACTGGATCTGGCAGGACGGTCAGCGCCTGACGCGTGAGCCGTTGCAGATCGTCGGCGGCAAGGTCAAGGTGCCTCAGGCCGCCGGCCTCGGTGTCGAACTGGATATGGACGAGATCGAGAAGGCGCACGCGCTGTATCAGCAGCACGGCCTCGGCGCACGCGACGATGGCGTGGCCATGCAATACCTGATTCCGAACTGGAAGTTCGACAACAAGCGCCCGTGTCTGGTGCGCTGAGTCTTTTATGATTTGAGCGGCGCCGGGTGCCGCCGCTCGTTTTCGCCGACAAAATTTACGCTATTGCGCTACTAAGCCATTCACGCCATGACCTCACCTCAAGAACTCAAAGCGATCGTCTCGGAAGGCCTGCTGTCGTTTCCGGTGACCGACTTCGACGAACAGGGCGATTTCCGCGCCGATACCTATGCTGCGCGCCTCGAATGGCTCGCGCCGTATGGCGCGACGGCATTGTTCGCCGCGGGCGGCACGGGCGAATTTTTCTCGCTGACCAGAAGCGACTACACGGAGGTGGTTCGCACGGCGACCGAGACCTGTCGCGGCAAGGTGCCGATTCTCGCCGGTGCGGGTGGCCCGACGCGCGTCGCGATTGAATATGCTAAGGAAGCCGAACGTCTCGGCGCGAGCGGCGTGCTGCTGATGCCGCACTACCTGACCGAGGCGTCGCAGGAAGGCATTGCCGCGCATGTCGAGCAGGTCTGCAAGGCGGTGAAGAACATCGGCGTGATCGTCTATAACCGCGCGAATTCGAAGCTCAACGCGGACATGCTCGAACGTCTCGCCGACCGTTGTCCGAACCTGATCGGCTTCAAGGACGGTGTGGGTGAAATCGAGAACATGGTGACGATTCGCCGGCGTCTGGGTGAGCGTTTCTCGTACCTCGGCGGCCTGCCGACCGCGGAAATCTACGCTGCGGCTTATAAGGCGATGGGCGTGCCGGTGTACTCGTCGGCGGTCTTCAACTTTATCCCGAAGACCGCGATGGACTTCTACCGCGCGATTGCCGCGGACGACCACGCTACCGTCGGCAGGCTGATCGACGAATTCTTCCTGCCGTATCTGGCGATCCGTAATCGCCGCCAGGGCTACGCGGTCAGCATCGTGAAGGCCGGCGCGAAGCTGGTCGGCCACAGCGCGGGACCGGTGCGTGCGCCGTTGACCGATCTGACCGAAGAGGAAATGGCGCAACTCGACGTGCTGATCAGGAAGCTCGGCGCGCAATAACCGATGCAATAAGTGCTGCAATAGCCGATGCAAGAAGCGGCGCGGGCCGCAGCCGCGAAACGGTCGCGGCCACGCCGCCGTTCAGCTCTTGCGAAACACCACGTGCGAGATGCGCTGCACGAGCAGCGCAGCCGCCAGTGCCGCTACCGCCGTCAGCCACACGCCGATATGAATCGACTGCACCAGCGCATCGCGTGCCGTGTCGATCAACGCCAGCGTATTGAGGCCCGACGGCTTCATATCCGCAATCAGTTTCAGTCGCGATGCTTCGTCGATCAGGATGCGCAGATCGACGAAACGCGGCTGCCATTGCGAAACGGCCGGCTCGCCGAGCACGCTCATCGTGCGTGTCACCACGTCGCGATAGTGATGCTGCACCACGGTTGCCACAATGCTGGTGCCGAGCATCCCGCCGACCATCCGTGTGGACTGAAGCAGCGCCGTCGTGATACCGAAACGTTCGCGTCCGGCAATCTCCTGGCCGAACACATTCAGATTGTTCAGGATGAAACCGAGGCCGATACCGACCGCCGCCATCGGCAATTCGATCCACACGTGCGGGGTCTGCGGATTGGCGAACGCCAGCGCGATCGCGGCGAACAGCAGCAGCGCGAACCCGATCGACAGAATCCGCGTGGGCTTCTTCATGTGGATGACGATGCGCGTATTCAGCAGGCTGCCGAGGGCGATACACGCGGCGATCGGCGTGGCGAGCAGACCCGCCTGTTGCGGCGACAAGCCGAAGCCGCCTTGCAACAGCAGCGGCGCAAAGAAGATCAGCGAAAACATCACGAAGCCGGACAGAAAGCCGAGTATGAACAGCGTGACGAGTTGCGCGTCCTTGAACAGGTCGAGTGGAATGATTGGATGCGTGGCGCTTTTTTCGCACGCCAGCAAACCAACGGCGCCCGCGATCACGAAGGCCGCCAACGTCAGATTGCCGGTCGTCAAACCATGCTTCGGCACGGCTTCGATGAGCGCCTGAAAGCCGCCAAGCACGATGGCGACCAGTGCCGCGCCGAGCCAGTCGATCTTGACCTCGCCCTCGTGCGGCCGCTGCAGGTTGGGCAGATGCGCCCAGATGAAATAGAGCGCCGCGGCGCCGACCGGCAGGTTGATCAGGAAGGTGGAGCGCCAGCCCCAATGCTCGCTCATCCAGCCGCCCAGCGACGGACCCGCCGCGGTGCCGATGCCGTACGCGGCCGCCATCACCACCTGCCAGCGCACCCGTGCACGCGGATCGGGGAACAGGTCCGGGATCGACGCGAACGCGGTGCCCACCATCATCCCGCCGCCGACGCCTTGCAAGCCGCGCGCGATCACGAGGAACAGCATGTCGTTCGCGACGCCGCACAGCACCGACGCCACCGTGAACGTGATAACCGCGGCGATCACGAAGCGCTTGCGGCCGAAGTAGTCGCCGAGACGGCCGAACACGGGAACGGTCACCACCGACGCCAGCAGGTACGCGCTGGCAATCCATGCGTAGTACTCGAAGCCGTGCAGTTCGGCGACGATCGAGGGCAGCGCGGTGCTGACGACGGTCTGGTCGAGTGCGACCAGCATATTGACGAGGCCGATGCCGAGCATCGCCATGAGGGCATTCCGGAAGGGCAGGGCAGTCGCAGTCGGGTTCACGGGTCTGGGAAAGGAGAGCTTTTCAGGGCAGGCGCCGCGCCGCGCGGGCCCGGGTCTTGACGCGTGGTGTGTCCACTAGTTGTCTGACCTCTTATCCTGAATTATACGGGTTTCCCCCTACCTGTGATTAATTTCGAGGCATTAGGAGCGCAAAAATCCGGTGCGCTTGGGCGCGGCGAGGCGGGTGCGGTTTGAT
Source organism: Paraburkholderia sp. BGA-UO-ETr-F12 (assembly GCF_059567945.1). Taxonomy (NCBI): domain Bacteria; kingdom Pseudomonadati; phylum Pseudomonadota; class Betaproteobacteria; order Burkholderiales; family Burkholderiaceae; genus Paraburkholderia; species Paraburkholderia sp. BGA-UO-ETr-F12. The sequence goes on from NZ_JCAQOZ010000064.1 coordinate 124,160, forward strand.
ATATGACGTCTGTTGATGGCGGCTTATCCGGCATTTCACCGACGTTCCGCGCTTGTAGGTCGCCCGACGCTTCTTCCACGCAGTACTTCAGCGGGAAATGAAATGTACGCGCTACGTGATTGAAAGGAGGGTTCGGGCGCAGTGCTGCGCATCCTACCGGCTCCGCCTTCCAGAACGACCTTCGCTGGCCCCTCGGTGCTTCATCATTGAAGGGGATCCGCACGGTGAACGAGCGTCATACATAGGCACCATACACGCTGGTCCGATTCCGTCCGGATGATTGAAGTTGTCACCGCCCATCGGCAGCGCATTGGGTCAGAAAAATATCCCGAATTGTGTGTTAAAAGTAGGGTATGAGTAAAACAAACCTGCCTGAGCACGCCGCCGGATTATGACCGGCGAGAATATAACCAGGCGTCATTCCGCTATGGAGGCGTTGTGATTCGAAGCTGGCTTGGCGGGGTTCTGTTGGCAGTGTGTTTCGTAAGCAATGCTTTTGCGGGTGGCCCGGATTGCTTCCGGCCGTTCACGCTAGGATTGCACGACCACGGCCTGCTCTATTCGCTCGACACCGACAGCGGTATCGACAAAGACTTTGCGGACGAGCTGATCCGGCGCAGCGGTTGCCAGATCAAGGTCAGTCTGATGTCGCGGGCACGTATCTGGAAACTGATCGAGTCGGGTGCGCTCGATTTCAGCCTTTCTGGCATTGCGAACGACGAACGCAATCAATACGCGTCGTTTGCGTGGTACTTCAGCAATAAATACTATCTGCTCGTGCGCAAGGACGCCGGTATCCACAACGTCGCGGATTTCGAACGTGATCGGCACGCGCAGCTTGGCGTGATCCGCAGTTTTCGCTATAGCGCATCGGCCAATGAACTGGTCGACAGACTGACGGCGGAAAACCGGGTCAGCCTGGCGGGAGGGCTCGAACCGCTCTACCAGGCGCTTATACTCCGGCAGATCCAGGGCATGATTATCGAGCCCTTCGATTACCCCGCACTGGACGCGAAAAAAATCCGCAATGTGACGACGATTGTCGAGTTCAACGATCCTTCGGTGCCGCACGGTCTGATCATGTCCAAGAAAGCACTCTCCGTCGGCGAACGGGAAAAGTGGCAGGCGCTGGTGGACGAAATGCGTGCGGACGGCACGGTGCGCCGAATCTTCGAAAAGTACTTCAAGCCTGAGCTGGCTGATTCCATGGTCGACTTCAAGGCGTCGCCGTGATCCGGCTACGCGCTGTCCTACTGCCGTTACTGGTTCTATCAGCGTCGCTCTGTTTGACGTGGGTCGTCTGGAATCACGAACGACAGGCGAGTCGCAAAGAGCTTCGCAGCCAGTTCGAATACACCGTGAGTGATGCGGTCGGCCGCGTCGAGCAGCGCATGGCGACCTATGAGCTGATGTTGCGCGGCGTGCAGAGCCTGTTTGCCGCGAACGGTACGATCGATCGCGAGCGGTTCCGGCGCTATGTGAACGCGCTCAATCTTGACGCGAATTTTTCCGGCGTCCACGGCGTCGGTGTAATCGAATGGGTGCCCGCGGCGAGTAAAGCGGCCCACATAGCGGGCATGCGTCAGGGCGGCATTCCGGGCTACACGATTCATCCTGACGGGCAGCGCACGGCTTATGCGCCGATTATTCAGCGCGAGCCTTTTGTTGGCATTGCTCGCAGCTCGCCCGGTTTTGACACCTGGGACGAACCGGTGCGGCGCGCCGCGCTGGAGAAGGCACGCGATTCCGGCATGGCGGCCCTGTCGGGCAAGGTAAACCTCCAGATCGGCGCGAGTCCCGACCGTCGGCCGGGTTTCATCATGTATCTGCCGATCTACGCGGCCGGCAACGCGCAGGACGATCTCACGCAACGCCGGGCGAACATTATCGGTTGGGTCTATGCGTCGTTCCAGATGCACGACGTGATGGCCAGTCTGTACGGCGAACAGCCACCCGGCATCTCGCTGGCCATTTACGACGGCGTCGAGCCATTGGAGGCCGCGCTGCTGCATCGCGCTTCCGAGCCGAACAACCGGCGCGCCCCCGCGATCATCTCCGCAAATGAATATCTGGTTGTCGACGGGCATGACTGGATGCTCACGATGAGTGCCTCCGACGAGTTCCGATCCAGATTGGGACGCAATGCACAGGCGTTGATCGCAGGCGCCGGCACGGGCTTGAGTTTTCTGCTGGCGCTTCTGAGCTGGCTCATGATGACAGGGCGTGAGCGCGCCATGCGGCTCGCCTCGGCGATGACACGGGAGTTGCGCGAGAACGAAGAGAAGTTTCGCGCCATTGCCGACTGCACGGTGAACCTGGAAATCTGGTGGGGACCGGATGGCAAACCTCGCTGGATCAATCCGTCGGTTGAGTACTACACGGGCTATACGGTCGTCGAATGCATGGCGATGCCCGATTTCGCCCGCACGCTGATCCATCCAGAGGATGTTTCGCGGGTTGCCCCGGAGTTTAAAAAGGGGCTTCAGGGTTCTCGCGGCGAGGATCTCGAATTTCGTTGCGTGCGCAAGGATGGGTCGCTGCTGTGGCTGTCGGTTTCCTGGGTGCCGATCAGCAATCAGCGGGGCGACTTTATCGGCTTTCGTACCAGCGGCCGCGACATTACCGAGCGTAAGAAGTCAGAGGAGAAAATCCGCGAGCTGGCCTTCTACGACACGCTGACCCGCTTGCCCAATCGTGCACTGCTTCTGGACCGGCTCAGGCAATCCATGCTGGCGAGCCGGGAGAACAAGGTCTGTGGCGCCCTGATGTTCATCGATCTCGATCACTTCAAAACGCTGAACGACACGCTTGGGCACGACAAAGGCGATCTGCTCCTGCGGCAGGTCGCATATCGCCTGTCGAATAGCGTCAACGAGGCCGATACGGTCGCGCGGGTGGGGGGTGACGAGTTCGTTGTGGTGCTGGGCAATCTGAGTCCGGATGAGGCGGTGGCCACCAGCCAAACCGAGGCGACGGGGGCAAGAATTCTCTCCGTGCTGGGGTGTGCCTATGAGCTCAACGGCATCCAGTTCCGGAGTACCGCCAGCATCGGCGTCACGGTATTCAAGGGGGAGCAGACGTCCACCGACGAGCTTTTCAAACGGGCCGATCTCGCCATGTATCAATCGAAGGAGCGCGGCCGCAACGGCATCTGTTTCTTCGACCCGGCGATGCAGACAGCGGTGTTGAAGCGGGCCGAAATGGAGGTGGGGCTGCGCAACGCGATCGAAGAGAACCGGATTGTTCTCCACTATCAGGCGCAGGTCGTCGACGGCAATTACATTACCGGTGCGGAGGCGCTGGTGCGTTGGGAGCATCCTGAACGCGGCCTGATACCGCCGGGCGAGTTTATTCCGCTCGCCGAGGAGTCCGGGCTGATTCTCGAGATGGGGCGCACTGTGCTGGCGTCAGCATGCGCTCAACTGGCACTGTGGGCGGCGAGCCCATCGATGGCGCATCTGTCCATGGCAGTGAACGTCAGTGCCCGGCAATTCCGCGAGCCGGATTTCGTGGACGGTGTGCTCGACGTCATCGACCGGACCGGGGCGCGGGCGGACCGGCTGAAGCTCGAATTGACCGAGAGTGTTCTCGTTGAGAACGTACAGGACGTTATCGAAAAGATGAGCGCCCTGCGTGCCCGCGGCGTGACGTTTTCGCTCGACGACTTCGGGACGGGCTACTCTTCGCTGGCTTATCTGAAGAGATTGCCGTTGGACCAGTTAAAGATCGATCGCTCGTTCGTGCGCGACATTCTGGTCGACCCCAACGACGCTGACATCGCGAGAACCATCGTGGCGCTTGCGCGAAGCTTTAACCTGGGTGTCATTGCCGAGGGGGTTGAAACAGAAGCGCAAAGAGATTTCCTGGCGGTTGCAGGCTGCCATGCCTATCAAGGGTTTCTTTTTTGCAAGCCGCTGCCGATCCAGGGTTTCGAACAGTTCGTGAGCCTGTTCAGTTCCGGTAAGCGGGCGGAGGGCCGCTCGGCGAGGAATGCCGGGAGAAACGTGGGCACCGGCACGGCAAGCTGATCGCAGCTGCACCTCTGCCCAATTTGCAAGACCTGCATAAGTTGCTGATTGGTGAGGATACGAAAGAAATTCCTGAGTGCGATCTCGAATTCGAGCAGGCGTCGCAGACAACTTGCAAGGAAGCGATCGCGTACTGCGAGACGGTTCGCGACTTTGTCTCGCGCGACATCATCACCCATATTCTCGACGATACGGAAGATCATATCGACTGGCTCGAAACGAATCTGGCCTTGATCGACAAGGTCGGGAGTGATGCGCGGCAACACACGACCTCATTGCGCCCCGATCCGGGCTAACGTAATGGCATGTTCGGGGCATGCGCTTACGCACAGGCCACATGCCCGGCATGCATCGGCGTTGGGCGTGTACGCGACTTTCATGCCGTGTACGCGCAGCTTGAATCGGTTCAACGCGCCCAACTGTTGATAGTCCGCCGCATCGATCCGGCGGATTTCGAATACGTCTTCGGGGCAGACGACGGCGCAATCACCCTTGCCTTCGCAGCGCTTCAGATTGACCACGGGAGCGATCACGCCTGCGGGCTGCTTGCAAGCGGATGTAGATGCGCGGCTCATGCTTCGTCCTCGCGGCGCTTGCCGTCAAAGGACGCCAGGTTCTTCTGAAAGTTTTCACGCTCCTGCGGTGTCATCCGTTCCCAGCGCCGCCAGTGCCGGCGTCCATGCCAGCCGCCATGCCCGCGAAATCCGCCAAAGAGAATCCGGCTCAGGACCAGCAGGCCCAGCGCGTGCAGAAAGTCGATCGGACGGGCACCGGTGAATAGCGCGGGCATCACCCAATTCCATAGCGCCATCACCATCCATCCCAGCACGGCAACGCCCACCAGAACCAACAGTGCCTTGCCGAAGCATCTCAGTTTGAATCTCATCTAGCTGCTCCTTTTAGATATCCAGTTCGTCATAGACGGCTTGCAGGCGAACGCGCAGATGCAGTACCGCGTAGCGCTTGCGGGCCAATAGCGTGTTCACGCCGACACCGCTTTCGGATGCCAGCTCCTTGAAGCTGCGTCCTTCGAGTTCGTGGGCGACGAAGACGTCGCGCTGATTTGCCGGCAATTCGTCGAGTGCTTCTTGCAGGGCCTCCAGCAGCAACGATCTTGCATAGACGGCTTCGGGACCGGCGTCGGTGGCCGGCAGGGCGAGATCCAGCCGATAGTCCGGGTTGTCTGCGTCGTCCTGATCGTCGGCCATGTCGGCGAGCGCTTGCTCGCGGCGCTTGCGAAAGCGGTCGATGATGCGGTTTCGCGCCACGCGGAACAGCCACGCGCTTACCTGTTCGATCGGCGCGGGGAGCCGGTAGGCCTGCACGAACTCGTGAAAGACGTCCTGCAGGATGTCTTCGGCCTCGCCCTGATCCTGCACGCGGCGCCGGATGAAATTGCCGAGTTTCGACCGCTCACGCAACACGGTTGCAGTGATGTCGTTGTCGCGTTCGATCGTCGGTTTTGGGGTGCGCGGCGGTTCCATACGTCTGTAGACGATTCACGCCTGGAAATATTGTCCGTGACGTGAAGGCTGTTTCGAATCAGCCGCTACGGCGATTCTCAGGCGCTGCCACGGCCAGGTAGCGTCCGGGCGTGGTGCCCAAGGCCCGACGGAACATGTCGATAAACGCACTGACATTGTCGTAGCCGAGTTCGAGCGCAATCGTCGTGACCGGAATCCCATCCGCCACCCGTTCGAGTGCGCGAAGCAAGCGGGCCTGTTGGCGCCATTGCGCGAACGTCATGCCTGTTTCGGTCACGAACCGGCGGCTCAGCGTTCGCGGCGCGAGCCCGGCCCATGCCGCCCATTCTTCGAGGCGCCGGTTATCCGCGAGGTTGCCGCCGAGCGCGTCCGTGATGCGCGCGAGCCGTGGATCGGTGGGGCTCGGCAGGCCTAGCGATTCTTCCTTTGACGCAGCGAGCTCATCGACGATGAGCTCCGCAATGCGCGTCTGCGATGCGTCGAGTTCGGTGCTCGCCCAGCTCGCGGCGCGCCGTACCGCCTCGCGCAGCAAGGGCGTCGTCTTGATCGCGCGCGCCTGCCGCGGCAGCGATTCGCAGCGCTCCTCGGTTATGAAAACACTCCACCCCGAGAAGGGGCCATAGGAGCGTATCGAGTGAACGCAATGCGGGGGAATCCAGATCGCATGGGTGGCGGGCACGACCCATTGCTGCTTGTCGAACCCGATCGATGCGAGCCCGCTCAGCGCACCCATGAGCTGTCCGCGCGCATGACTATGCGAGGGCGTTGCGCGCGATTCACTTTGTGTCAGTTCGGCCGCGGCGAGGAATGGACCTTCGGGCGAACTCACGAGAGCCGGTCGAATCAAGGGGGTAGTCATCGCAAGGGGTGGCGGCAATCCGGTATCGAATGGCCTTTATACCGGAGACGGGCCGGGTCTGCATCATTAGACTGGCCTCTTCTCAAACAACACAGGAGTGCCGTGCGATGCGAGCCGAGCAAGTTCTCCCCGATCACGTCGATCGGGCCGATATCAATGGTGTGACCGTCCGCAAAGGCACGGTTGCCGCTTTTCTGGCCAATGCGCGCGTCTGGACCGATCCGGCCAGCACTGACGCGGCGCGCGCCGTGGCCGCCACGGACATCGTCGCGGCCCTGCCGGCCCTGCGTGCCGTCGGCCTGTTCGATGTACTTGAGATTCGCGACGTCCGGCTGCGTGAGTGGATCGACTCATCCTCTTGCGGATCTCGGCGCGCACTGGGGAACGCCCAGTAGCACCCGGCGCGCAAGCGCCAAGATCAGCTCTTGCCGGGCACGCCTTACGAATTCGCTTGCCGGCTATCGCGACAGAACCAGCGCCGCGACGTCGCGGGGGCCGGCACCACCTCCGCCACCTCTGACACCTCGCGCCACCACTTGCCGCCGCGGTGCGGCGTGCCCAGATCCAGCCGCTCGCCCATGCGAGGCGTCGCGAGCGCAATGCCCCGGGCGGCAGCGAGTCCAACCACACGCTCGTACGGTTCCTGCCAGCGATGCATCGCCAGATCGAACGTGCCGTTGTGAACCGGCACCAGCCAGCGTCCCCCCAGATCGACGTGAGCCTGGACGGTCTCGTCGGGCTGCATATGGACGTACGGCCATTGAGCATCGTAGGCGCCGGTTTCGAGCAGCGTCACGTCAAATGGACCGAGCCGCTCGCCGATGGTCCTGAAGCCGTCGAAGTAACCGGTGTCGCCGCTGAAAAACACGCGTAGCGCGTCATCGACGATCACCCACGAGGCCCACAAGGTGCTGTTGCCGTCGAACAGACTGCGACCGGAGAAGTGCTGCGCGGGTGTTGCAGTAAACGACAGACCGTCGATTTCAACGCCCTGCCACCAATCGAATTGACGCACCTTCGACGCCTCGATACCCCATTCGATCAGGCGGTCGCCGACACCCAGCGGCGTCAGGAACACGCCGGTCTTCGCGGCGAGCGCCAGCACCGTTTCGCGATCCAGATGGTCATAGTGATCGTGCGACAGAATCACGCCGCGCAACGGCGGCAAGTCTTCGAGTGCAATGGGCGGGGCATGGAAGCGCTTCGGGCCGAACCGCCGGAACGGCGATGCACGCTCGGCGAAGACGGGATCGGTCAGCCAGAACTGACCGCGCAGCTTAAGCAGCATGGTCGAATGCCCGAGGCGATAGAGGCTGCGGTCCGGCGCGGCGTCGAGTTGTTCGCGTGACAGCGTGTCGACGGGCAGAGTGCCCGCCGGCACCGTACCGTCCGGTTTCCGGAACAACACATTCCACGCGATGCTCAGGGTCTTGCCGATACCCTCGACCGGACGCGGCTTGACGTTTCGAAAGCGCTCGCCGTCGTGCTGAGCCGACATGTCGAACAATTCGCGCCCGCGTCGCGCCGCCGTCAGGCCCAAGGCGCGGCGAATAGAACTGGTAAACGATGCCATGCAAACCGCCTCGATACAGAAAGTAGACTGTTGAGTGTAGTTTATTTTTGAGAAAAGTAAACTACCCGGTGTAAAATTTAGCGATGAACACCAGTCAACCCCTTCTACGCCTGACCGACCGCAAGCGCGCTGCCATCATCGAGGCGGCCATCGAAGAATTTCTCGCGGCCGGTTTCGACGCGACCAGCATGGACCGTATCGCGGCCCGCGCGAGCGTCTCGAAGCGGACGGTCTACAACCATTTCCCCAGTAAGGAAGTGCTGTTCGCCGCGATCCTGCGGCAGTTGTGGGAGTCGAGCGACACAGGCGAGGCGCCGGCTTACTCCGCCGCGCATCCATTGCGTGCGCAGTTGCTCCAGCTTCTGTTCAAGAAGCTGAGCCTATTGAATAACGAGGCATTCCTGGCCCTCGCGCGCGTCGCGATCGCGGCGGGCATTCATTCGCCGGAGCGCGCGCGGGAGATGGTGACCCGCATGGGTGAGCGGGAAGAGGATTTGACGGTGTGGATTCGCGCGGCCGCAGCCGATGGCCGCCTGAAGACCTCGGACCCGGTATACGCTTCGCAGCAGTTGCAGGCCCTCGTAAAAGCATTCGCTTTCTGGCCGCAGGTGACGATGGGGCAGCCGCCTCTCGGCGTGGATGAACAGAAGCACGTCGCGGAATCGGCCGCCGATATGTTTCTCGCGCGCTACGCGTGACGCGTTACGCGCTGGCGACTAGACGCGTTACGCGTCTTTCAACCAGGGCATTTCCACGGGCGACACCACCAGGCACCGGGACTCCCGTTTCAGTTCGAAGATAAACCCGACCAGGATCATGGAGTCGGCGTACGGGATCGGAAATACGTGAGGATTATCCGCCGCGCGTAGCGGGTGCGCCGGCGTATCCGCTGTCTTCGCGGCGTTCTCGCGGACGCTTTCCAACTCGTCGACCATGGCCTGCCCACTGACTTTCTGGACGCGGCTACGCAGGTCGCTGAAGGGTTCGATGCGCGCCCCGTCTTCATTGTATTCGGGCACTTCATAGATGAACCAGGACATGTGCGTCTCCAGAGAAAAGGGCAAGCATTCTAGCAGGGGCTTTACGCGCGCTATCTTCAGTACCGTGGGAATCGAACCGCGTTGCGTCCCCGCCATAAAAGAACTGAGACAAAGGAACTGAGACAAAAGTCTCATCCGGCTTGATGCTGCACTGCGGTGTGATCTTCCGGAACACGCATGCTAAAAGTCATCCTGAGCGCGCACCTGGCGATGTGCGCCGAGCAGACCGGAGACATTCATGCCTTATGTTCCGCAGGTTAGACACATCGACCGGATCCGCAGGTTGATCGAAGGCCGCGCGCCCGATCGCGGTGCCGATTCCGCGCGGCTGGCTTCGTCGTACTGGCGCTCGCTCGAGCAATATCATCTCGATCCTGGTCTGACAAAAGGTCCGCGCATTCTGACCGCGCCGGAACTGCGCGACGTGCAACATCGTGAAGAGTCGGTTTTGCGGGCCTCGGGAGAATGCCTTTCGCGTCTGCATGAGACGGTACGCGAAGCTGACTACTGCGTGATGCTCACCGACGCACAAGGTGTGACGATAGATTATCGCGTCGACCGGGATCGGCGCCACGACTTCAAACGGGCAGGGCTTTATTGGGGCTCCTGCTGGTCAGAGCAGGAAGAGGGAACCTGTGGCGTGGCGGCCGTATTGCTGGATTCCCAACCGATCACGGTGCATAAGACAGATCATTTTCGCGCCGCGTTTACCACGTTGACCTGCAGCGCCTCGCCCATCTTCGGGCTGGAAGGCGAGCTGATCGGCGTGCTGGATGCATCGGCGATTCGCTCGCCTGACGAACGCGAAAGCCAGCGCCTGATCAACCATATCGTGCGTCATAGCGCGGTGCTGATCGAGGATAGTTTCTTTCTCAACGCGACCACGCATCACTGGGTGTTGCTGGCCCACCGGAATCGTCATTACGTGGAGGCCCAGCCGGAAATTCTGATCGCTTTCGACGTGCATGGAAATGCGGTCGCGGCAAACCGCCGGGCCAAGGAATGTGTGCCTGGCCTCGACCAGTTGCCGCGGCCTGTCTCCGAGCTATTCGATGTCCGCGCCGAACGACTTCTGGATGTCAGGCCGGGCCGCGACATGGTTTCGATGAAACTGGTGGGCAGCGGTTCGCCTCTGTATGCGCGGGTTCGCCCACCTGTCATCCGGGCGCAACGGCAAGCGGCGCCGAAGCACCGGGATCCCGCCCGCGAGGCGCAACCCACCCTCTCCGGGATCGACGCCCTTGAGCGCGATCGCATCGTCGCCGCCCTGACGGATGCGAAATGGCACCCCGACGAGACCGCCCAGACGCTCGGCATCTCGCGGGCGACGCTTTACAGACGGATCGCGAAGTTCGGCATTGTCCCGCCGCACCGGCGCTAGCGGTCCACCGTTATCCAGCGGGCAAAAAGAACCCGCGTATCACTTCCACGTTTCACTAATCCGTATCGAATGGAGGAGCAGCCATGCCTGAAAATAATGCAAGCCAGACTATTGCACATGTTCTGGAGTCCCTGGAATCGGCGCTCAAACGCGGCGATACCGCTGCGGCCTTCGCGTTGTTTCAACCGGAATGCTATTGGCGCGATCTGGTTGCTTTCACCTGGAATATTAAAACCATGGAGGGCCGGGACCAGATCGGCGCCATGCTCGACGCCCAACTTGACGCCATCAAACCCACCCGGCTGAGGATTGCCGAAAACGAAACGCCGACCGAAGCCGATGGTGTGGCCCAGGCGTGGATCACGTTCGAAACACAGGTCGCCCGCGGCAGTGGTTTTATCCGTGTAAAAGACGGCCTGATCTGGACCTTGCTGACTACCATGGCCGAACTGAAAGGCCACGAGGAGCCCAAGGGCCAGCGTCGCCCGATGGGCGCGGAACATGGTGCACGCACGGATCGGGTCACCTGGAAGGAGCGCCGCGAAGCGGAGGCGCGGACGCTGGGTCGTGCGGAGCAACCTTACTGTCTGATCGTGGGAGGAGGACAAGGTGGGATCGGGCTGGGTGCGCGATTGCGCCAGTTGGGAGTGCCGACGATCATCGTGGACAAGAACCCACGTCCTGGCGATCAGTGGCGCAACCGCTACAAGTCGCTGTGTCTACATGATCCGGTCTGGTACGACCACATGCCGTATTTGCCGTTCCCCGACAACTGGCCGGTCTTTACGCCCAAGGACAAGATCGGCGACTGGCTTGAGATGTACACCAAGGTCATGGAGTTGAACTACTGGGGGTCGACCACCTGCAAGTCCGCGCGCTACGACGAAGCGGCGGCCGAATGGGTGGTCGAGGTCGAGCACGGCGGCGAGACGCTGACGCTGCGGCCCAAGCAGCTTGTGCTGGCGACGGGCATGTCGGGTAAGCCGAATATTCCTTCATTCAAAGGCATGGATGTGTTCAAGGGCGAGCAGCATCACTCGTCCAAACATCCGGGGCCGGACGCTTACAAGGGCAAGAAAGTCGTGGTGATCGGCGCGAACAATTCGTCGCACGATATCTGCGCGGCGCTGTGGGAGGCGGGCGTCGACGTCACGATGGTTCAGCGTTCGTCCACGCATATCGTCAAGTCGGATTCGTTGATGGAGCTTGCGCTCGGCGATCTTTATTCCGAGCGCGCGGTGGCGTCGGGCATGACGACTTCGAAAGCCGATCTGACCTTTGCGTCGATCCCGTACAAGATCCTGCATACGTTCCAGAAACCGGTCTTCGATGCCATCAGGCAGCGCGACGCGGCGTTCTACGACCGTCTGGAGAAAAGCGGCTTCATGCTCGATTTCGGGGACGACGACTCAGGGCTTTTCATGAAGTATCTTCGGCGCGGGTCGGGTTATTACATCGATGTGGGCGCCGCCGATCTTGTCGCGGACGGCAAGATCAAGCTGAAGAGCGGCGTGGATGTGGTCGAACTGAAAGAGCACTCTGTCGTGCTCAGCGACGGCACCGAACTGGAAGCGGATCTCGTCGTCTATGCGACCGGCTATGGATCGATGAACGGCTGGGCCGCCGATCTTATCTCGCGTGAAGTGGCGGATAAAGTGGGCAAGGTGTGGGGGCTGGGCTCGAATACGACGAAAGACCCGGGACCGTGGGAGGGTGAGCAGCGCAACATGTGGAAACCGACGCAGCAGACTGCCTTATGGTTCCATGGCGGTAATCTGCATCAATCGCGCCACTACTCGCAATACTTATCGCTGCAGTTGAAGGCGCGCATGGAGGGGATTGCGACGCCGGTATATGGCCTGCAGGAAGTGCATCATCTCTCCTGACTCCTGATGCAGACGTGAGGGTGATGCATACCTCGTCGCCCCCCGTTTGACAGATATCAGGTGTGGGGCGGCGCGCCTCGATGGATCGGCGCGCTGCCTTCTGTAATGAAACGATGTACGACGCGCGGCTTAACCCGGATTGATCTCGTCCTGGCTGCGCCGTGTCGTGCGGGGGCCGAGGACTCGCACGGTGATAGCCACGATCAACAGGGCCACCGCAATAATGCCGAACATAGCGCCCGCTCCTTGCTGGCTCAATACGGGGAGCAAGATGAACGGCAGCATCGCACTAACAATGCGGGACAACGAATAGGTGCTGCCGATTGCAGTCGAGCGCACGCTGGCTGGAAAAATTTCCGCTTGATAGACATGGTACGCATTGCTGAATACGTTCGACGCGCAGGTTGTCAACACGCCAAATAGAACGATCAACCCCGAGTTGTTCGAATAGGCAAAACCCAAGCCAAAAACCGCAATGGACAAGATGGCGCCGATCACCAGCGTCCTGCGTTCTATCCAGTTGAGGAGCGGGATTGAAAGCAAAGAGCCGACCGGGTAGCCGAGAAACGACAGCGCGATAAACAACGTGCCGTCGGTGATGTCAAAGCCGCGGCTTTTCACCACTGTGGCGGCCAGTGTGCCAAAGCCGTAGTAGCCAAATCCCTGCAGCAGATGGAAGATGGCCAGCATCAGGTAGCGTTTGTTGTACGGAGGACGGCGTAGCAGGGCCACGCGCTCACCTAAAGTCATTGCATTGCGCTTGATGGTCGCCTCAGGCGAGATGACCGGCACCGTCACCCCGGCACTGTCGGCAAAGCGCCGAAGCATCGCGTGAGCTTCGTCGACGCGACCCTGCGCCAATAGCCAGCGCGGGCTTTCGGGCAACTTATGCTGTACCAGCAGAACCAGTACTGCGCCCAGGCTGCCGATCACCAGAATAACGCGCCAACCCGCCACGGCACCAAAGTGCAGAGGGTTGAGCCAAAGCGCGAGGAATCCGACCAGCGGCACGGCAACATACGACGCGGTGTAGGCCCAGGCGGCCATTCGTCCGCGGCGTTCCTTGGGCAGAATCTCGGACAGGAAACTATCGGCGACGGGATAGAGTGCGCCTACGCCAATGCCGGTGAGGAAGCGGCAGATCACCAGCATCCCGGCATTGACCGAGAATGCGCCTAGCAGTGAAAAGCCGCTGTACCAGATCAGATTGAACAGGAAAGCCTTGCGCCGGCCAATCCGGTCGGCCACGCTGCCCAGAAAAAATGCGCCGAAGAACATGCCGACAAAGGCCGAGGCCAGCAGCAGCTTGAAGTCCATGCTGTGTCTGTCGATACCGTACTCGCCCTGCAGCGCCGCGCCGATCGAGCTGACAAGGAAAATCTCGAACATATCGAAGAACAGGCCTATGCCGACCACCCACACTACAAATCGATGCAGTGAGCCCGCAGGCATGTTGTCCATCCAGCCGCCCAACGTGGTGGCCTGAACATCCTGGCGGTGTGATTCGTCGGTTGAAACCGGCTCGGATGAAGCGATGCGCGAATGGGAGCCTGCTTTTGCGCCCACGCCCAGATTGCTGCTGTTCATGCTTGTCTCCGTTACTTTATTTTCGGGGGCGGCTTATGCGCCGTTCACCACGTTGATCGGTGCGCCCGCATGGAACGCAGCGAGGTTCGCTTCGATGCCGGCATTGAGCCGGTTCGCGGCATGCGTCGCCGCCCAACTGATGTGCGGCGTGACGATGAGGTTGCGAAGCGCGCACGCCAGCAGGGGCTCATGTGGATCGGGTGGTTCCTGCGGGAGCACGTCGAGCGCGGCGCCGCCGAGGTGGCCGGTGGTAAGCGCATCGAGCAGCGCGGCCGAATCGACCAGACCGCCGCGCGCGCTATTCACGAGCAACGCGCCGTGTTTCATCGCGCGAAGTGTGGGCGCGTCGATCAGCTTGCGCGTCGCTTCGGTCAGTGGACAGTGGAGCGAGAGAACGTCGGCGGATCGCACCACCTCGTCAAATGATGTGAAGCCTTCGCGAACCGTCAACCGTCCGCGGTGCTCCGCAAACAGCACATTCATGCCGACCGCGCGGGCCAGCCGGGCGAGCGAACTGCCGATCGCGCCGCGCCCGATAATGCCGAGCGTCGAACCGGCGATGTCGAGAATCGGCGCGTCGTGTACGCAGAAATTCGGCGAGGCCGCCCAACCGATGCGAGCGGTCTCGCGATAGGCGAACAGATTGCGCCGCAACGCGAAGATCGACGCGAGCGCCCACTCCGAGACGCTCTGTGCCGAATACCCCGGCACGTTGGATACGATCACGCCGGACTCGCGGCAGGCGTCGATATCGATGCAATCGAAACCCGTTGCGGCAATGCAGATGAAGCGGAGTTTCGGCAGGCGTTTCAGATCGGCCGCGCGGATCGGCACTTTGTTCGTGATCGCAATGGCGGCATCTTCGAGCGCATGAACCACGTCGGCGGCGCGCGTGGCGAGGCGGGCGGACCATTCGCCCGCCCAGGCCGGCGCGGTGAGCGGCACGGGCAACGTAGCGCTGTCGAGCAGGACGATGTTCATCGACTCACCACCTGGCCCAGGGGGGGTTGCAACGGCACGCGATTCAGGTTGTTGACCGGCATGTGAATGTGACCGGTTCGTAGGGCGCGGGGTGCCATGACATCAACCCGCAAGTTCGGAAATCTCGATCAGATTCAGATCGGGATCGCGCACGTACACCGATCGAATCTTCTGTGTGGCGCCGGTGCGCGCAACCGGGCCTTCGATAATCGGACATTGGCAGCGGGCGAGATGCGCAATGACATCGTCGAGCGGCACGGTGGCGATGAAACACAGGTCGAGCGCGCCCGGCACGGGAACATGCGCCTTCGGCTCGAATTCGGCGCCGCGCACGTGGACGTTGATCTTCTGATTGCCGAAGCGAAACGCAATACGTCCTTCGCCAAACGTCTCGAGTTGCATCTGCATGACTTCGGTGTAGAACCGCTTCGTTGCAGCGAAGTCGACGCAAGTCAGTACGAGGTGATCGAGGTGATCGATGAGTGCCATGTCAGGTTCCTGAAGAAAATGCGCGTTGTTCCGGCAGGCCGTCGGTCGCGATGCAAGGCGCCGGGTGCAGATCGAGGCGGCGTCCGGCCTTGAGCAACTGGCTCGGCACGTCGTGGCCGATCAGTCCGGGAAGCAGCGCCGAGGCGGACAGCACGGCATCGAGATCGACGCCGGTGTCGTAGCCGTCGAGTTCGAGCATGTGCACGAGTTCCTCGGTGCAGACATTGCCCGTTGCACCCGGCGCGTAGGGGCACCCGCCGAGTCCGCCGAGCGACGCGTCGAAACGGTCGATACCGGCTTGCAGCGCGGCGAGCGTGTTGGCGAGCGCCATGCCGCGCGTGTTATGAAAGTGCAACGTGAGGTCAAGGGCGGCGAAACGCTCGCGCGCGGCGGCGCATAGCGCCCCGACCTGCGATGGATAGGCCATGCCGGTGGTGTCGCACAAGGTCACGCCATGCACGCCGAGATCGGCGAAGCGCTGCATCCAGTCCAGCACGTCAGCCGGTTCGATATCGCCTTCCATCGGGCAGCCCATTGCGGTGGAGAGCGACACGTTGATTGCCACCTTCGTTTGCCTGACCACGCCGATTACGTCGCGCAATTGTGCGAACGATTGCTCGCGGCTCATGCGCAGGTTCGCGCGGTTGTGGCTCTCGCTCACCGACATCACGAGATTGACTTCATCGACACCGCACGACAGCGCGCGCTCGGCGCCGCGCAGATTTGGAACGAGCACGGTGTAGATAACCCCTGGATGCCGCTTGATTTGCTGCATGACGGCTTCGGCATCGCGCAAGACCGGAATCGCTTTCGGCGAGGTGAACGAGGTCACCTCGATCCTCGCGTAACCGCATGCGCTCAGACGGTCGATCAGTTCGATCTTGGCGTCGGTGTCGACGAACCGGGCCTCGTTCTGGAAACCGTCGCGAGTGGCGACCTCCTGGATATACAGACGTTTGCTGCTCATGCGGGGCTCCTGTTCAGATGATGCCGCGGGCGCGCCAGGCGTCGCGAGTCGTCGTGCCGATGCCGAGGTTTTCCAGCACCTTGTCGGTGTGCTGGCCGAGGGTGGGCGCGCAGGTGTTCACCGTGCCTGGGGTCGCGCTCAGTTTCGGGACGATGCCGGGCAGTTGCACCGGCGTGCCGTCGGGAAGCTGGCTGTCGAGGATCATTTCGCGTGCGTGGTAGTGCGGGTCGTTCGCGATGTCGGCGACGTCGTAGATCTTGCCGGCGGGAATGCGCGCGTCGTTGAGCGCGGTGAGCACCTCGTCGAGTGTGTTGCGGCGAGTCCAGTCGGCAATCGCTGCATCCAGCCGCTCGACGTTGTTTACGCGGCCATCGTTCTGGGCGAGGGCGGGATCGTCCGCGAGGTCCTGACGGCCGATCAGTTCCATCAGGCGCCGGAAGATGCTGTCGCCATTGCCGGCGATCAGTGCATATTTGCCGTCGCTGCAGCGATAAGCATTCGACGGCGCGATCCCCGGCAGGCTGCTGCCCGCCGCTTGACGCACGGCGCCGAATGCCGAGTACTCGGGCAGCAGGCTTTCCATCATGTTGAAAACCGACTCGTAGAGCGCGACGTCGATCATCTGACCCGCACCGCCGTTCTGATCGCGATGGCGCAGCGCGAGCAGGATGCCGATCACGCCGTGCAAGGCGGAGAGGGAATCGCCGATGGAGACGCCCACGCGCACCGGTGTGCGGCCGCTTTCGCCGCTCAGATGCCGCAAGCCGCCCATCGCTTCGCCGATGACGCCGAAGCCCGGACGGTCGCGGTAGGGACCGGTCTGCCCGTAGCCGGACACGCGCAGCATCACGAGACCAGGATTTAACGCATGCAGTTCGTCCCAGCCGAGCCCCCATTTTTCGAGCGTGCCGGGACGAAAGTTCTCGATCAGCACGTCGCTTTGCGCGACCAGTTGACGAATCACGTCCTGAGCTTCGGGCGAGCGAAGATCGAGCGTGACGGATTCCTTGTTGCGCGATTGCGCCGCCCACCAGACGGATGTGCCCTCATGCAGCAGGCGCCATTTGCGTAGCGGGTCGCCCGTGCCGGGCGGTTCGATCTTGATGACATGCGCGCCGAACTCGGCGAGCATTTTTCCAGCGAAGGGGCCGGCAATAAGCTGGCCCATTTCGAGCACACGAACGCCATCAAGCGGCTTCGTCATGGTTGTCTCCTTGCAAACGTCGTCTCTTGACGCTTACTTTGCGACAACCCGCCCGTGCTGAAAATCAATGGATTCTCAACGACCCTTTCCAGAATGGAAAGGGTCGGCGAATTTAAGCTTAGATATGGCCGGACATGAAGTCGTACAGGCGCAGCGCTTCAGGCGACAGCGTTTCGCGCGACAGCGTGCCGATCCAGAGCGCGCGATGCGCCCACGCGTCGGTCAGTTTCACGGCGCGCAGGCCCGCTGCGAGAATTTCCGGGCGCACGGCGCCCTCGGGGAGTACGCCGATGCCGAGCCCGTGCTCGATCATCCGGCAGATGCCATCGAAGCTGTGCACCTGGATGCGCAGCTTGAGCACCCGGTCCGCGCTGAATGCGGCATCGAGCAGCCGCGCGAGCAGCGAGCTGCCTTCGTTCAGGCCGACGTACTCGAAGTCGAGCGTATCGGCGAAGGCGACTTCTTCGAGGGCGGCGAGCGGATGGCCGGCCGGCACCAGCAGCACGAGTTTGTCCTCTCGATAGATGGCCTTGTCGATACCCGGCGACAGCACGTTGTCCGCAAAGATGCCGATATCGGCGTCGCCGTTGCGGATCGCCGCGACGATTTCGTCGCTCAACCGTTCTTCGAGTGAAATCTTCACACCGGGATTGCCGGAGAGAAAAGCCTGCACATCGTGCGGCAGGAACTGGATGACCGACGACGTGTTGGCCCAGACTCGCACGTGTCCACGCACGCCGGCGGCGTAGTCGCTCATTTCGTTGGCCATGCGGTTCACGCGCTCGACCACTTGCCTTGCATGCGCGAGCAAACCCTTGCCGGCGGCGGTCAGCTCGATGCCGCGCGGTTGCCGCAGCATCAGTGTGCAATCGATGCTATGTTCCAGATCGGTCATGCGTTTGCTGACCGCCGAGAGCGTCAGGCAGGTACGCTCGGCCGCCTTCGTCAGGCTGCCGAGTTCCGCGACGACGATGAAAACGCGCAGGGATTGCAGGTCGTAGTGTGAGGAGCGGGGCATGGCTGCGGTTCGTTTAGCGGGCGGGACGGCGACAGTCCGCGCGGCGGGTCCTCGCGCGCTGGACCGACTTCATGTAGAGCATAGCAGGGCGACGGAGTTGGACAGGCGCGCGTGCGGCACGAAATACGGCCTGCCGCCTGTCGTGCGCGGGCTTTGGGCGGTTTGAGCGTCACCGCACAGACTGGCGGCGCGGGCGGTACGATTCTGAAATCTCAACGATCTGCTACCTTATGTGCTTGGGCTTCTCGAGGCAATCCAGCAGAACGATCGCGCTACGATGATGAAACCATCCACTCTTCGCATGCTAGTCGCCCTTGTGTCGCTGGGCGTGGGATTATCTTCTCCTGTGTGCAATGCCTATGCGCTCGACGCCCAACTGAACTGTCAGTCGAATCCCCATGATTTCATTGCTCCGCTTCTGGACGACCAATCGATCGATCCGAAGCCGATGCGCATTGAAGCGAACTCGGTCAATGCGTTTCGTCCCGCACGCGGCAGCAACCTGACAGCGTTTGGCTTTCATGTCTCGGCCGTTTTCGGCTACGCGCAGAACGATCCGATTTTCAAACAGGGCAGCGGCCAGCCGCTCCAGTCTTCAACATATGGCGTGGTGGTGAGAGGATCTGCCTCGTCGGTTGAGGCGAGGGTACGGCAGGCTGGCAGCAATGCAGGCATTCGCGAAGTCGTACCGCTTTTTCTGACCGCGATTTATTGCGGTGGGCATTGAGGCTGATCCTGACCCTACTCAGCTCGTCCATTTCCACAATAGCGCCGGGGCAATCCAGGTCGCCGCTGGATCCTGAACGCAGGCGAGCCACGGACGGGACTTTTCAGCCCAACCCGTGGCTCGCGCGCCAGTCTTTAGACAGCGTTTTTCACCCGCGCTGATCGATCAACCCTTGGCCCATGCGGCGGCCGAGGCCATCGCGAAGTCCCGATACGATCTTGGCTGCCGCCCGAGCAGCGCGGCGAGGCGTTCGATCTCGGCTTTCGAAGCGACCGCGCCGTCCAGTTGATAGCGGCGCATCATCAGACGCATGTCGTAGGCGAGCCAACCTGGCGCGACCGCCTTGAGACGCTGTTCGAGGATGTCGAGATCGTCGCCGCCATAGCGGACCGGACGTCCCAATGCCTCGGCCCAGATCGCGGCGATGGTGTCCGACGTCAGCGCATCGGGCCCGACGAGTTCGTACGCCTCACGTGGCAGCCGGTCGGCGGCGCGCTCGCGGCGCAGGAGTTCGCGCGCGGCGGCCTCGCCGATATCGCGGACGTCGACCATCGAAATACCTTTGCTGCCAATCGGCATGCCGTAGACACCGTGTGTCAGCAGCGGGTCTTTCTGCCGGACATCGTTCTGGATGAAATACGCGGGGCGCAGCACCGTCGCCGGCAGATCGGTGTGCTCGATCATGCGTTCCACCGTGTGCTTGCCGGTGAAGTGAGGCACGTCGACATACTCCGCCCCCTTGAAAACCGACAGATAAACAATGCCCTTCACGCCGGCTTCCCGCGTGACACTGAGCGTCTGCAGCGCTTGTGTCAGTTCGTCGGCGGCGTTGGGGGCGAGCAGGAACAAGGTGCTGACGCCGTTCATTGCGCGCCGGATTGCGTCGATGTCGGACAGGTCACCTTTGACCGCGGTGACGCCGGCGGGAAATTGGGCTTTTTCCGGCGAGCGGGTCAGCGCGCGCACTTCGGCACCGCTGCCGTTTAGATGGTCGAGAACCTGCTTGCCGATTACGCCTGTGCTGCCGGTTACGAGGATTGCCATGATTTTCTCCTGGGGTTGAATGGACCGGGTTAGTCCGTGAGACGAACAATATTCGTTCCATCGATTGATCGAAAGTGACAAAATCCAGACACCTCGTCTCATAAATGGAACGATCATGGATTTGACCTCGCTGGCGGATTTCAACGCGGTTGCCTTGCACGGCGGCTTCGGGCCGGCCAGTCGCGCGCTCGACCGGCCCAAGGCCACGCTGTCACGGCGCGTGGCCGAGCTGGAAGATGACCTTGGCGTGCGGCTGATCGAGCGGGGCGCACGCAGGTTGCGTCTGACGGAAGAAGGTCTCGCGCTCCACGAGCGCACGCGGGGACTCATGACGGAGATTCAGGAGGCGGGTGAAGCAGTCGCGTCGCGCGCGCCGGTGCCGCGCGGGCGCTTGCGCATCAGCGCACCGATCGTGTTCGCGCATGTCGTGCTGTGCCGGATCGCGGCACGTTTTGCGCTGGCCTATCCGCAGGTCGAGCTCGAGATCATCGCGGAAGACCGGCTTGCGGATCCGGTGGAAGACGGCTACGACCTGGTGATCCGTATCGATCCACGGCCCGACGCGCAACTTGTCGGGCGGCGCATTCTCAGTGACGAGCGTTTCGTGGTCGCGGCGCCGGGTATGTCGATACCGTCGGCGTCGGCGATGTCCACAAGCGAAGCCGATGCGCTTCAGGTGCCGGCCGTCATGTTCGCCGCGGCGCCACCAGGCGCGCTCTGGAACATGCGCACGGAAGCCGGCGATGAGAGGGTCATTCAGCCGATGCCGGTGCTGCGGATGTCGTCGCTATTGATGGTGCGCGAGGCGGTGCTGCAAGGCGTGGGCGCAGCACTCCTGCCGCGCCTGCTGGTCGAGCAGGATGTGCGCGCGGGCCGGCTCGTTTGCTGGGGCACGGCAACGGGTGCGCCGGTGGAGGTCTGGGCGCTTTATAGTTCGCGCCGCCTGCTGAGCGCCAAGGTCCGCGCGTTCATGGACATGCTGAAACCGGACACAGTCATGGTCTGACTGACTACTCCCTCAACCGCGCAAGCTTGCGCAGTGAGTGTGCAATAGGCACCGACATCAACTTCAGCGATACTCGCGAGCCTGGCGAATGGTCGAAAAAAATGCCTTCTGAATTTTTCACGCTTTTCTCGATGATACGGTGATTAATGTTATCGAGGGACCCCTGTCAGGAGAGCATCGCCCATGGTTAGAAAACGAATTCGCGCTACGCTGCACGGCGCGGCAATCGCAGCAATCGCGACGATTAGCGTGTTTGCATCAGCGTGTCAGGCTCAGTACACCACCGACTGGCTGGCGAACACATTCGGAACGCTTGCTACGCACGTGGGCAACACAGCGCGCTCAATGTGGGTCGCGCCGGAAGGCGTGATCTACACCGCATCCATGTGGGATGAAAACGAGGGCGGCGTTGCGATCTACCAGAATGGCAAAAGTATCGGTTCGATTGGAATCAACAGCGAGTTTCAGGGCGGAGCCATCACGGGGAATGCCACGTCCATCTTCGCCGCCTTGCAGTACAGCACCAAGTACGGCAGCGGGGCGGTAGGACGCTACAACCGCGCGACTCAGCAACGCGATCTTCTCATTCCCGTGAGCACCTGGAATGCCGTCAAGCGGGCCGACGTGATTACCGGGCTCGCGACAGCCGGTTCGCTCCTTTATGCGAGCGATTTTTTGGGTAATCGCGTTCGCGTCTATACGACCGATGGCGTGTGGCAGCAGGACATTAGCGTGTCGGGTCCCGGTGCGCTCGCTTTGGATAGCGCGGGCAATCTCTGGGTCGCGCAGCAAAGCGCGGCCACGGTCGTTGAGTTCAGCCCGGGCGGCGCGCTGTTGAACACGATCCAGATGCCAGTCGCCTCGCGACCCTCCGCGCTGTACTTCGACGCATCGTCCGGACAACTGATGGTTGGCGATCAGGGCCCCGACATGAATATCAAGCGTTATACCGTCTCGGGTACGCCGACCCTGGTCGGCACGTTCGGCATTCAGGGCGGCTATCTCGACACCACTACTGGCGTCAGGGGCCAGGTTGGCGACAAGCGCTTCACGCGTGTTGTCGGCATCGGCAAAGACGCAGCCGGCAACCTGTATGTGCTCAACAACCCATGGGGCGGAGGTTGGGACCTCGGCCGCAACGGCGGCACCGACATTCACGCGTACGACAGTAACGGCAATCTGCAATGGAAGCTTCAGTCGCTCAACTTCGAGGCGGTCGCCGCGCCGGATCCGGTTACCGATGGTGCCTATTTCTATGGCGGCACGAACATTTACACCGGCACCGCCGGCGGCACCTTTGTCGCGAATACGGTCGACCCATTCAGCTATCCATCCGATCCGCGACTCAACATGAACGATACGCAGCGCGACGAGCACTTCGGTCAGCTTGTCAGCGTGGGCGGAAACCGGATCCTCGTTGCGTCCGGCCAGAACCCCGGCATCTTCTACTTCTTCCATTTCAATTCGGCGAGCGGCTACATTGCGATCCCGGACGCGTCGATTCCGGGTCCGGCTTTCAACACGATACTATCGGTCACCGGGGGATTTTGCATCGACAGCAGGGGAGACGTGTGGGCCGGTCTGGACAGGACGAATCACATCTACCACTACCCGTTGACGGGTTTCGATGGCGAAGGCAAGCCGATATGGGGACCGGGAATCGCCATTTCCATTCCGCAGAGTATCCGGCCATTGACGCGCATCATCTACCTGCCGGAGAGCGACACCATGATCCTCGCGCAAGGCATTGCCGGCAGTTGGGACTGGACGGCGATGCAATCGAGAATCGAGGTGTATCACGGCTGGAGCGCGGGCAACACCACGAAGCCCAATCCGGTGATCAACCTCACCAGCGCCAATCCCAAGTCGATCACGGCGGCGGGAAACTACCTGTTCGTCGGTTACGTGCATACAGTGCCCAACATCGACGCCTTCAATCTCACGACGGGGAATCTCGATACGACGCTGATCAATTCGAGCGTGGGGACGGTCGACGTGGGCAACGACGTGGATTCGATGTATGGCCTCAGGGCTTACCTTAGGTCGGCAGGTGAGTACGTGATCACGAAAGACAACTACAACGGCTCCAGCGTGATCGTTTATCGCTGGACACCCTGAGCGGTTTTTCTGCCGCGATTATGGTCAGATGAAAAACGCGGTGCGCCGTTGACGCCTGGTTGATTTCACGCCGAGCGGTTCTGACCGGATGTTCATTTGGCGTCGCTCGCATTTATATTAATAATATAAAACATGCGACGCTATTCCACACGCGAGCTATTTATTTTTCTCCGGTAAGAGTCAAAGATTTGCGTTTTCCGCGGCTCTATGAGGCAGAGATTTTCCATTCCCTTGGCTTTGGAAAACTGTCGGAGGCGTTTCCCCAAAGATTCTTTGAACTACTACTTATCGACCGCCATCGCGGTCACGTTACATGAATGAAACGTTTATAATTCGTCAGCCAAAAACTGGCAGTAACTAATGCCGGGCATACGCCCGAAATCCACGTCGATCGAGTAAAGCTTGCGTGGCAGGCGTTCGCGCGACGTTGAGCGGCGTTACTCAACCAAACGGGTGCGAAGGAGTCAAGCGACTCTAACGCTACCGTTCAGCAACTTTCATGGATGTTGCGCTAACGGAATTGGGCTCGAAACCCAATTAGTTTCGTTCAGGGCGCACTAGCCGTGTTCTGGATTTTCCTCGACCGAAATCGAGGTGGCCAGGTTCGCCGTAAATCACTGAAGAACTTCATCACGCAGACTTTTTGGGTTGATGGTAAGGATTACGTAATAAATATCTGCTGACCACCGGCAGTTCGAGACGCGTGACGTGCTTCCGGCTGGCGCCGCGCGGCGTTCGAATGTCAGGCGGTGTCTGCCAGCGGGTAACGACACATTGGAAGCGTCAGCTTCATCAGCAATGAATGCGTCATCGCGTTCACCGATTCAACTCTCTCTGTACCCAGAACAACGTCAAAGTGGGACGACCTGGTTCGATCTCGCTCAATCCTCGGGGATAACCTGATTCTTAGCGATACACATTGACAATGACGAGAAATTTGAAACTTCTAGGGGTTGCGGCAGCGACCGTACTGGCATGGTTTGGCGCGGAAAACGCGCAGGCCGCGACGAGCACCATCACAGTCGCGGGACTCCAGTACAAGTTGTGCGCGCAAGAGAATGGCACCTGCAAATTCCTCGGCACGGCTTCGGTGGTGTTCGGTGCCGTTCCGCCCACCGCGCCGTCGGCCATGCTGACGGCGCCGGCTACCTTTAGCAACGGCGTTGGGTGTTATGTCGGCGCGGTTTCGCAGACAGATCCTGCATTCGGCTATGGCAAGTCATGCTGGGTGAGGGCGGTTGCCGCCAGCGCTACGCCGACGCCGACGCCGACGCCGACGCCAACGCCAACGCCAACGCCGACGCCGACGCCAACGCCGACGCCAACGCCAACGCCAACGCCAACGCCAACGCCAATGCCAACGCCGACGCCGACGCCGACGCCAACGCCAACGCCAACGCCAACGCCAACGCCAACGCCAACGCCCACCCCGACGCCAGGCAGTTCAACCCTCTCGTGCGGCACGCCCACGCACACCGCAGGCGGAACCGCCAACGGAGTGATCAGCGCCGACACCCCCACCACCGACGGCCTGCGCATTTTCCAGAACAACGCACCGTTCAAGCTCACGATTACGACGAACGCGCCGAGCGCGGATACCGTCGTCTGGTCCGTGGCGGATTCGAATGGCGCGATCAAGACGCAGGGCAGTTTCGCGGTGAGCGCCGGTGTGCAAACCAACTCGATTCCGTGTACATCGACGTGGTCCGGCTATGGCGCGCTGACCGCGACGCTGCGCTCGAACGGCGGTACTTTGCCCAACAGCGGCACGCGTCCGGTGGGCATCGCAACCTTCGGCGTGCTGCCGAATCTGACGCCGGTGCTGGGCACCGTCACATACGCACATCAGGATCAGCACCGCTTCGGTATGCAGGGCTTCAATGGGAACATCGCCGCACTGCATGACATGGGCGTCTCGTGGACCGTCGACGACCGCGAGGTATCGTCAATGGAACCCAATGGCCCCAACACCTACACGCCGAGCGTGAACGATCTCGATCCGTTCTACAAGGCAAATCCCGATCAGATGCGCATCGTGCGTCTTGATGGACTGCCGGCCTGGGATTCGAAGACGGGTCAATATAACGACAGCTACTATGCACCGTCGAACATGCCGGAGTTCCAGAGCTTCATGGCCAAGGTCGGCACCGATACCAGCCTGATTCGCGCCGCAAACTACCCGAACCAGCAGAGCAACTATTATCAGGTGACGTGGGAGCCGAGCCTCGGCTGGGCGGATAGCAACGCGAACTTCGTTGCCATGTACAAGGCTGCGTACCAGGGCATTCATTCGACCGATCCGAATGCCGTCGTGATGGGCCCCACCAACCCGTTCCCGGCGAATTGCAGCACCTGCACGACCGGCTATCTGCAAACGTTTGGTGCGCTGGGTCTGTGGAATTACATTGACGCGGTCTCGACGCATGGCTACTGGAATGCGGGCACCTATCCGGCTCATCCACCGGAATTGCAGGACTCCGATCCGAGTACGGCAAACCAGGCGAACGCGCTCGATAACCAGATTGCGCAATTGCGTTCGATGATGCAGGCCGGTAAGCCGAACATGAAGCTCTTCGTTACCGAACAGGGCACGAGCTACGATCCGGGTCTTAACTATGGTCCCACGGTGCCGTCACAGAACCAGTTGTTTGCCCAGGCCGCGGTTGGCGTACGCTCGCACATTATTGTGCTGGGCGGCGGCGCTCAGTTGACGACGCTTTTCTACGGCGCCGACTATCCCGGCGAAGTGGGATACGGCACGTTCTTCGACCTGAATGACGCTCAAGGCGCATACGGTGCGTCGAACCTGTCGCCGAAACCCGAGGCGATGGCCTTCGCCACGATGACGCGTGTGCTGGACGGCACGAATACATTGGGCCGGATCACGGGTACGCCGTCGGGAACCTTTGCGTATGCGTTCCAGCAACTCGGTAACGGCAAGGTGGTGACGGCTGCATGGGCGCATAGCAATGCGCAGTGGCCCACGAGCGGCGGTCTCTACAGCCAGACCTACTCGACGAGCTACACCCTGCAGGTCGACAGCCCGGGTACGTCGGGCAATGTGACGAAGATCGACGGCTATGGCAACACCAGCACGCTTGCCTATACCAATGGGCAGGTCACGCTGACTCTCACGGAGGTGCCACAGTACATCGTGTCGAACAACGCGACGGTTGCCAAGGCCAACGCGACTGTTCCGCTCGGTTATACGGGCCAGTAAGGCCGCGCAGTAGCGCCGCGCCGCGGGTAACGCCGCGGCGCGCCGATCAATTCAGGCTGCCGCGTCGCGCAGATCTCTGATGTGTTGATAGACGGTTGCGCGTCCCATTCCCAGCACGTTTGCGACGTAGTTCGCGGCACTTTTCCCTTTGAACGCACCTTCGGCCCACAGCGCTTCGACCAGTTCGCGACGATGGTCGCGGGTCAGTGAGTTCAACGCCAACTGACGCTCCTGAAGCCAGGCGTGAAGAAACGTGTTGATACGTTCCTGCCAGTCGTCCTTGAACAGTTCTTCGGGTTGCTTGACCACACCCGCACCGGAAATCACCCGGTCGATGACATGTTTCATGTCCTCGAAGACCGCAATGTTGTAGTTCACGCACATCACGCCAACGGCAACCCCGGCGTCGTCAAACAGCACCGTGCTGACGCAGCGCATCCGCCGGCCGTCCCAATTGATCTTCTCGTAGGGGCCGACCGTGCCTGACTCCACCGAGTGGTCGATTTCTTCCAGTGCCGATTCGTCGCCCAGTTCACGCTTGGACAGGTTGTTGGCTATGTATGCGACGGTCTGACTTTGCAGGTCATGGATGACGACTTCGACGTAGGGGAAAAAGAGCAGCGCGATACCATCGGCGACACGGCCGTATCGATCCAGAAGAAGCTTGCGTGCGGCCGATGTCTTAGTCTTTCGCATAGGGATGGGGGGCAATTCCAGAGATCGGAAAGTTTGCAACGTGTTGCGTCGCGGTGCGGAGAATCGGTGCGACGCGCGTTATTTTGCCATGTGGCTGTGCTGCGCAACGATGTGTCTGAACAATTCGTTGGCGATCGCCACGTCTTCAAGCCCGAGTCCGATTGAGCGGAAAAAGACGTGCTGTTGCCCGGAGGGTTTTCTGGCCATGCCGGACACCAACTCCGGCAGATCGCCAAGCACGCGGTCCGGCGACCAGTCATGCAACTGCGCCGCCAGCTTCATTTCCCCGGCACTGCCTGGCGTGGTTGGCCGGTAGTCGCAATAGACTTCCATGCCCGGCAGCCATGCCGGTGGAATTTCGTGAGCGTTCGCGACGTTCGTACTGATCGACGTAATGAGCGCCGGCTTTGTCAGCCTGTCTTCCGAAAGTACCGGTGTGCCTGAGGACGTGCACAATGCAACCACGTCCGCATCGCGCAGGCAATCTTCAAGTCGGGTGCAAACCAGCACGCGCTCATCAAGGGCTCCGATCGCCGCGCGTTTTGCTTCGTTCCCGGCAAGCTCGGGAGAAAATACGCTGATCAGATCCCATGGCCGTAGCGCCGCGAGATGGCGCACATGAGCTTGTCCCACCGCGCCCGCCCCGACAATGGCGAGCCGGCGCGCGTTCGGCGCCGCAAGGTGATCCACCGCGAGTGCGGTCGCACCGGCGGTGCGCTCGACGGTCAGCAATCCCGCATCGCACCACATCAAAGGCTGCCCCGTTTCCATCGACATCAGCGCGGTCCATGCGGTGATGACCGGTTTCGACTCAGTCACGATGTACGGCGACAACTTGGCACCGAACACCTTGGCTTCCGCCAGCACCCCGAGGTAGGTGATGAAGTCGCCGGCCCCTTGCGGAAAAGGCGTGAAGGTCTGCGCCGGCTGCACCGCGGCATTGTTCGCAAGCGCGAGAAACATGCGTGTCAACGCACCGCGCACATCGAGATGAGGCAGGGCTTTACGCACCGCGTCCTGCTGGACGATCAACGGGAATACTTTGTCTGTGCTGCTCATGGGCTTGCTCTCCAGATCGTTGCCGGCGTGCGGCGTCAGCACGATTCTAAAGTCAAAAAGTCCAGTCTGGACTTTTTTTTGAAAATCGCTTGCAATTACCAATGTCCAGAATAGACTGTTGTTCCAGAGCGAGTGTGAGAAGCCTGTCTCCTTTGTTTCTCATGTGGCTTCCAGACGGTGCCTTGTTAGCGACCGTTCTCGCCCTGAATTCGCGACCCTTCAACCACACCGGGATCCATCATGTCTCTGAAGCTTTCACTGTCATTTTTCGTCGCGGCTGCGTTAATCGGTTCGGCCGGCACTGTCAGCGCGGAAACTCAAAGCGCCTTGCGTTTCGGCATCGAGGCAGCGTATCCGCCGTTCGAGAGCAAGTCGCCGACGGGGCAATTGCAAGGATTCGACGTTGATGTCGGCAATGCGGTGTGTGCAAAGATGGGTGTGAAATGCGAGTGGGTGGAGAATTCGTTCGACGGCTTGATTCCCGCGTTGCAGGCGCGCAAATTCGATGTGATCAACTCCGCCATGAACATCACGGACAAACGTAAGCAGTCCATCGATTTCACGCCGCCTATCTACGTGGTGCCGATCGTGATGGTGGCCCGGCGCGGTTCGTCCCTGCTGCCCGACGTGAAGAGCCTGCAGGGCAAGCGCGTCGGTGTGCTGCAGGGATCGTCGCAGGAGGATTTCCTCAAGCGCCACTGGGCGAATGCCGGCGTATCGGTCGTCTCCTATCAGGACCAGGATCAGGTGTATGCCGACCTCGTTGCAGGACGACTGGATGCGGCCGTCCAGGAAGCGCAGACTGTCGAGGACGGTTTTCTGAATAAGCCCTCAGGCAAGGACTATGCGATTGTCGGCCAGCCGCTCAGCGATCCGGCAACGCTTGGCGAAGGCACCGGTTTTGGCTTGCGTAAGGGCGACAAGGCGCTGGCCGGAAAGATCGATGCTGCGCTCGACGCCTTGAAGAAGGACGGCACGCTCAGCAATCTTTCGCAGAAGTATTTCAAGCGCGACATCATCGCGAAGTAACTTATGGATTTCGATGTAATCGTGTTGGGCGCCGGGATCGTCGGCGTGTCGTCGGCGCTGCATCTGCAGGATCGTGGCCGCCGCGTGGCGCTCGTCGATCGGCGTGGCCCTGGTGAAGAGACCAGTTTTGGCAATGCAGGTTTGATCGAGCGCTCGTCGGTGGTCCCTTACGCGTTTCCGCGCGATTTCGGAACACTGCTGCGCTACATGCGCAATCGTTCGATCGACCTGTACTGGGACTATAAGGCTGTGCCGACTTTTGCCGCGTGGCTCGCGCGATTCTGGTGGGAGTCGTCGCCGGAGCGCTTGGAAGCGGCCGCACGCGACATGCTGCCGTTGATCCGCCAAAGCGTCGACGAACACGATGTGCTGATCGAGCGTGCCGGTCTTCAGAGACTCGCGCATGACGGCGGCTGGATCGAGGCATTTCGCACGCGCTCCGAATATGAACGGCAGGCATCAGCCGCCGAGGTCATCGCGAGTCAATATGGGTTGCGCGTGGTGACGCTCGATGCCGCGCGGCTGCTGGCGCGCGAGCCTGGGTTGGGCAGCGGTTTCTGTGGCGCCCTGCATTGGCAGGACCCGAAGAGTATTTCCAACCCAGGCGCGTTGACGAAGGGATATGCACGGTTGTTCGAGGACGGCGGCGGAACGTTGCTGACCGGAGAGGCAAGTACGGTGCGTCAGGAGGCCGATGCGTGGACTGTGCAGACGTCCCAAGGCAGGATCAGTGCCAACGAGGTGGTCGTGGCACTCGGCCCGTGGTCCGATAAAGTTTTTGAGCCGCTCGGATATCGCATACCGCTGCGCGCGAAGCGCGGCTATCACATGCACTACGAGGCCACGAAACCACTGCTCTCGGTGCCGCTTGTGGATACGGAGCGAGGGTACGTGGTGGCGCCAATGGAAGGCCGCTTGCGTTTGACGACGGGTGTTGAAATCGCCCGCCGGGATGCACCGCCAACGGGTATTCAACTTGCGCGCGCAGAAAGCGTCGCCCGGCCGGTTTTCGGTTTGGGGCGCCGGCTGGACGACGCGCCATGGATCGGCCTGCGTCCCTGCACGCCAGACATGCGGCCCGTCATAGGGCGAGCGCCTCGCCATCGAGGACTCTGGTTCGCGTTTGGCCACAACCACCACGGATTGACGATCGGTCCCGTGACGGGCCGTTTGCTGGCGGAAATGATGACGGGCGCGACGCCTTGCGCCGATCCCTATCCGTTTCGTCCCGAGCGGTTCCGGTAAGCGAGCCGGCTATGTCATATATCAAGCCGAAGTTGGGAACGACCGCGCTGCTGAAGTACGATCTGCCGATCTCGTCGGTGGAGTTTTGCGCTACGCTGATCGAACAAGCCGGCGTGATGTTCACCCTCGGGCAGTGCGCTCGATATGGAAGGCTATGTGTGCGTTGGATATACGAATAATCGGCAGATGCTGGAAACGGGGTTGACCGGAGTATCCGGGTTCCTGCCTCATTCCTGAGTACCGCACCAGCGGTTATAGCTGTTGCGTTCGGTTTTCCAGTTATTTGTCATACAAATAGATGCGCTACGTCTTTCGCGGGAATGCTAATCCCTCTTTATCTCTTAATTGCGCGTTTGGGTTTGTCGATCGAGATAGTGTTCGCTATCAAGCCAATATGCCCGGACTTCCTTGAAAATAATTTAATCTCGCAAAGGTTTGCGGGAGATTTAATTTTTCTATTTAATTAATGCCTTCGAAAATCGCCGGATCGAAGTTTATTTCTGCGGCTAACCCGCAAAAAAAAGCCGACACATTGTGTCGGCTGAAAAGACTCTGGCGTCCGAGGATTGCATGCCAGAACCTGAGAGACGGTAATCAGTCAATTTTACGAATTCAGTGCGGGTGGTGGAAATTTTTGCCGCATGCTTAAATTTAACAATTTCGCGCCAGATCGTTGCAGAACAAGCTTGTCTTTTTAGATAGCCGACTTCGCTGGGGAGTGATCATAAACTAAAAGCCTCGGTTGAGCATAAAGGCGTCAAAAAATTTTGCTGATCGGGCGTCACCGAATTCAACGTCAGGAAACCCTGACGTTGGCGTAGGGATTTCCTTGGTTGAATGCTGTCTCTTCCTAATAGCGCGCGTTGCGATCGCGTAGTGAGTCAATTGGGCGTTATTACACTGCAGGGGCGAATCCCGCCGTACTGTACTGACTGGTTAGTAACAATATTTTATGAATAGGCGGCCCAGGAAGCGCACGGAAAGGCGCATAAGCACGCTCGTGAAAACACTGCACGGCATATTGACCGCTTTTAAGTAAAGCCTGAATTCGGCAGGGTTCCTCGCATTGGCGCTATGCTAACGGCTCCGCCTACTTCGAGGAATGACCGATGACACAGAGCACAGGATCGATGATCACGTTTCACCGTCCGGACGGCAAGGAAGTCCAGGGCTATCTGGCGAGGCCGCATAAAGCAGAAGGCGCGCCTGCCATTGTCGTGATTCAGGAGTGGTGGGGGTTGAACGACCAGATCCGCGGGGTGGCCGACCGTCTCGCGCAAGCCGGCTATCTGGCGCTGGTGCCCGATCTTTACCGCGGCAAATCGACGGTGGAGGAGGAAGAGGCGCACCATCTGATGAGCGGGCTCGATTTCGGCGACGCCGCTACCCAGGACGTGCGGGGCGCCGTTCAGTACCTGAAGCAGCATGCGGCGAGCGTCGGTGTGACCGGCTATTGCATGGGTGGCGCGCTCACCTGGCTCTCGCTATGCAATATCCCGGAGGTGGCGGCCGGCGTGGTGTGGTACGGCTTTCCGCCGCTCGAATACATCGACGCATCGAAAATCAAGGTTCCTGTTCTTGGCCATTGGGCGACCCAGGACGAGTTCTTCCCGGCGGAGACGGTCGATGCTTTGGAGGCGAAGCTCATCGCAGCCAATGTCGACGTCGAGTTTCATCGCTATCTCGCTCTTCACTCGTTCGCTAACGAGACGGCAGTCGGGCCTGGCCGTATCTCCCGGACCCAGTTTGATCCCGTCTGGGCGCAGCGGGCCTGGGACCGCACCCTGACGTTCTTCGGCCGTACGCTCTGGAAGTAAGCGGCGAGCGCGAGCCTGCACTGCATGCTGGGCGCAATGATCTTCACGCGCCAATCAAGCGGGGTTTGGCCATTGCCAACGCACCGCTCGCCAATCAGGCCGTGGCGGGCGGTGCAACCGATGGTTGCGCCTCAGCGGCGCTCGAAGATCCGAGGCGCAGGCCCGCGCGCCCACACTGGCCTACGAGGATAACCAGCCCCGCCCGATCGGCCACGCCAGTAATTTGCGGTACACGGTAACAAGGCCGCGCATCGCCGTGGCGCCGGCCAGCCGCCACAGCGGGGCGATCAGCAGGTAGGCCACGCATGCCATGCCTACGGCGCCAACCATGTCGAGCGGAAAATGCACGCCGACAAAGATGCGTGCCCACGCCACCGCGAGACCGGACAGCAGGATCAGCATGCCGCACCGTCTCATGCCGCCGAGCAACAAGCTCAGTGCGATGCACGAGACTATCGTCCCATGGTCGCTTGGGAACGATGGGTCGGGCGCGTGTTCCAGAAACGTATGACCGAGTCCGATCACGAAAGGCCGGGGATGCGGCCAAACCAGACCGACAATCTGATTGAGCCCGAGGGCGAGCAGGGTTACGCAAAACGCGCGCACCGCGACTTCGCGCTGACGCTCGTCGCCAAAGAACCATATCGCGGTCAGCGACAGCGGAACGAGATAAATGACGTACTCAGCAATCATGCGCGCCATGTCGATTTGCCAGGCTGGCGTCGACGGCGTTGCATTGATCATCAGAAAGAGCGCCTGATTGAAGGCTTCGAGTGGGTTCATGCAGGGAGGTTTTTGAGGGGCATGTGATGGATCGCGTCCCGGATCTTAGCGGGGCCAGCTTAGGAAATGCTTAGGCGCGGGCAGAAGCAATGGATCGAATCGTCTGCTGGCGTGCTCGTCGGCGCGTGCCGCTGAATTCAGCATGCCTCTAAGCGCTCTGCTGGGGCGTTCGCTGTGGCGCTATGCAACACCTGAGATCGTGGCGCAAGAACTTTTGCTCGACGATTGCGGTTGACGCAGCGTGCTCGCGCCTGCGCCGTTGGAGTCCGGCAGTGGCGTCAATCATTCGCCGCACGTGCCGATTCACGAAAGCCGCGGGCGCGCCGCCTCGCGCGGAGGCCCGGACGCAACGGCGTTGTTCCAGGCACTTCGCGCGATGATCGACGACAAGACCCGCCTCAACATGAAAAAGGAATCCCGCACGCAGGCACTCAGAATCGTGCCACTCAGTTACCGCTCCGCTACCGCTCAGTTACCCCTCAGTTACCAAACAGCGAGCTCTGTGTCCCACGAGCGGGCGCCGGGCGCGCCGTTTTCGTCGGAGCTTCCCGACGAGCCATTGCCGTTGCCGTTGCGGTGGTTGAAGCCGTAGCCGATTCCGCCGCTGCTTCCAGCGAAGTTTGCCCGGCTTCAAGCGACAGAAGAAACATCTTGTTGGCGAGGCCGCCGGCAAAGCCGGTCAGATCGCCGGACGCACCGATCACGCGATGACATGGCGCAACGATCGAGATCGGGTTTCTGCCGTTCGCCGCGCCCACGGCCCGCACCGCGTTGATGTTTCCGATTTGTGTAGCGATGTCCGAATAACTGCGCGTTTCGCCGAACGGGATCGTCAGCAGCGCCGCCCAAACCTTCTTCTGGAACTCCGTTCCCTGGAAGTCGAACTCGAGGTCGAACCGGTCTCTCGTTCCCGCGAAATATTCGTTTAGCTGACGCTCGGTTTCGAGCAGGATCGGGCGGTCAGCCGCTTCGATCGATTCCGGCAGGCGTACCCGGTTCGGCTTGTCGTTCTCCCAGAGAATGGCGGCGAGCCGGTTGCCGTTAGCAACGAGCTTCAACTCGCCGACGGGCGAATTCATTAACTTGTACGCGTATGTCACTTTGCTTGCTCCTGGGGCTGGCTGGGGGCCGGGATGGCTTGACGCGAGCGGCTGCAAACTCGCGGCGCCTTGACCCACCGATACGTGACAGCTTAAACACTGTTCGCGCCGAGGTCACGCCGGATCTTGCTATCCAATTCCGCACGCGGCCCGGGACTCAGTAGAATTGATACCTTCGACGCATCGCTTACCGGCGAGCGGATATTTTCTCTACGACTGTGACCACGACCCTCGAACAACTGCGCGCCGGACAACTGGCGGGTACCCGCCGACTCACTCTGGCGGACGGCCTGAGCGAATTTCCACGTGAGATTTTCGATCTGGCCGACACGCTGGAAATTCTCGATCTGTCGGGTAATGCACTTTCAACGCTGCCGGATGATTTGCCAAGGCTGCGAAAGCTGCGCATCATTTTTGCCTCTGACAACCGGTTCACTGAATTGCCGGAAGTGCTGGGGCAGTGTTCACAACTGAGCATGGTCGGTTTCAAGGCCAATCGTATTCGCGAGGTTTCGGGTAAATCGCTGCCACCGTTGTTGCGTTGGCTGATCCTCACCGACAACGAGGTCGAAGTCCTGCCGCCTGAAATCGGCGCCTGCTCGCAACTGCAGAAGTTGATGCTTGCCGGTAACCGGCTGCGCGCATTGCCCGAGGAAATGGCAGCCTGCTCGCGGCTCGAACTGCTGCGTCTCGCGGCGAATCAACTGGACGAACTGCCCGCGTGGTTGTTGTGCCTGCCGCGGCTTGCGTGGCTGGCGTACGCCGGCAATCCATTCAGTGAAGCGCTGGCCGCGTCAGTCCTGATCGACACCCCGATCGCGGCTATTCAATGGAATGCGTTGGAACTTGAAGCGCAGTTAG
This sequence comes from Paraburkholderia sp. BGA-UO-ETr-F12, assembly GCF_059567945.1. Lineage (NCBI taxonomy): Bacteria > Pseudomonadati > Pseudomonadota > Betaproteobacteria > Burkholderiales > Burkholderiaceae > Paraburkholderia > Paraburkholderia sp. BGA-UO-ETr-F12. Next base: position 159,362 of record NZ_JCAQOZ010000064.1, read on the forward strand.
GCGAGGGTGCGTCCGGTGTCATTTATCGCGCGGCGCTTTCCGCCCGTCATGACGAGGCGAGCAGGCCGGTGGCCGTCAAATTGTTCAAGGGTGCGGTAACGAGCGACGGATTGCCCGACTGCGAGATGGCGGCCTGCATTCGTGCCGGCGATCATCCGAACCTGATTCCGGTGGTGGGTAAGGTGAAGGACCATCCAGCCGGCGCACATGGCCTGGTGATGGAGCTGATCGATCCGCAGTTCGCCAATCTTGCGGGCCCACCCAGCCTCGAGTCATGCACGCGCGACGTCTATCGTGAAGGCATGCGCTTCGGGTTGGCCTCAGTATTACGTATTGCGTACGGTATCGCGTCAGCGGCGTGTCATCTGCATCGTCAAGGGGTGATGCATGGCGATCTGTACGCGCACAATATTCTGCACGGCGCTGGCAGTGAGCAGGGTAGCGTATTGCTGGGCGATTTTGGCGCGGCGTCTTTCCACATTGCCGATAACCGGGACTTCAGTGATGCATTGCAACGTCTCGAAGTCAGGGCGTATGGTTGTCTGCTCGAGGAATTGATCGAGCGATGCGACGGACTGGATGCGAACGTGGATATCGCGGCGAAGCTGGTAGCGTTAAAAGCGCATTGCCTGAGCGAGGACATTGGCAGCCGGCCGTTGTTCGACGATATCGCTGCCGTTCTGCGGCCGCTATCGGGCGCGGGCGATCGGGACACAGCAGCGTTGGCGGCAGTTTGATCCGTTTTAGGGGCGGACGCGATGCAAACAGCCGTCCGTGTGTGTCCAAGGAGAGAAATTCAATGACACAGAGGATGCGCCGCCGCTTGCTGGTTGCCGCCACGCTGGCCGCGGCAGGCCTGACAGGTACGGTTCGTGTCGATGCAATGCAGGGCGGCAAGCTGAAGATTGCCCTCGTGTTGAAGTCGATGTCCGATCCGTTCACCGTCGCGATGCTGAACGCTGCGCAAAATTATCAGAAGCACTATGCGTCGCAGTTCGCTTTGACCATTCGGGGAACGGCAACCGAGGACGATACGGCTGTACAGATCCGAATGGTCGACGAACTAATCAAAGCGAGGATGAATGCGATCGTCATCGCGCCGACTGACTCGAAGGCGTTGACAGCGGTCGTAGCGCGGGGCGTCAAGGCGGGCATCATCATAATTACCATCGACAACCCGCTTGACGACGCGTTGCAGGATGCCGCTCACATCTCCGTGCCCTTTGTCGGCCCGAACAACCGCAAGGGCGCGAAGCAGGTGGGCGATTATCTTGCGCAGCGACTCAAGGCGGGCGATCAGGTCGGGATTATCGAAGGGAGCTCCGCCGATCGCAATGCGCAGCAACGCACGGCCGGCGGCAAGGACGCAATGAGCGAGGCCGGCATGAAGATCGTCGCCATACAGTCCGGCGACTGGGATTATGCGAAGGGCCGGGACGTCGCGTCGAAGATGTTGGGAGACTATCCGCAGATCCGCGCGCTGATGTGCGGTAACGACAATATGGCCATGGGTGCGGTAGATGCTGTTCGCGACGCGGGGAGAACCGGTGGTGTTTATGTCACCGGGTATAACGACAGCGATGCGATTAAACCCTTGCTCGCCGACGGCCGCGTGCTCGCGACCATGAATCAGTTTGCCGAACGGCAAGCTGTATTCGGTGTCGACGTGGCGTTGAAGGCAGTGACCGAACAGCGAAAGGAAAGTGACTTGTCGCAAGTCATTGAAACGCCGTTGCAACTGGTGACCGGCGCGGGGCACTGAGGCTGTGATGCTGGAGCGGGCATCGATTCAGATGAACATCAAGATAAGGATGCCGAATGATATGCCGGTTTGAGATTCGTATCCATAGTTCGACATGACGGGTTGACGGTACGCGTTAGGCACTTTGCTAACGGTCGCGCCAATCAGCCAGAAGACCGTCCGAATCCTCACTTTTCCGACTCCGATTCTTTTCGACTAACGGCCATTCCAAAAGGATGTTTTGCGGGTTGACAGCGACTTTCACGGCAATTACTATTCGTCCGTTCTCACTAAGGGGCCGATGCCTTGGACAGTAGCAGTAGTCGATCTTCGAACAGTTTGTCTGCCTGACCGGCAGGACGCCCGCCTCTTCTAGCCGCCGTCCCGCCAGCAGGCAGGACGGTGCGCGTCGTATTTTTGCCGTAGTTTCGCAATACTTCCCCCGCACCTTTTTAGTACCGCGTCGACGCGCGTGATTTCGCTCGTCCGCTTGAAGGACGTCGTGAGCCTGACTCGCGACGGTGATCGCTCACGCCTGCGCAATTCATACAGTGCGTGGTTGAAAAGACATGCTCGTGCAGTCAAAGCGCGAGAAAGGAGAAATCATGCCCGACAGTGACTCTTGTCCCTTACGCGATTCAAACTCTCTTTCCGCCTGAAGGAAGTCCACACCGTTCCTCGCCTTTCTCTCGTTGAGCCTTGGCGTCGTGGTGCCGGCCTTCCAGCTGGCGCACGCGAACAACCTCCGGGCCGCAGCCCGGACGGAGGAACATCATGCATTTCGCTCTTCTCGTACCCGAGTTGCCTCACGTTCGTGAGGCTCGTGCTCACTACGACTCGCTGCTGACGCTGCGTATCCACGAACATAAAACGCCGACGGCCATTGCCCGTTGGTGGACGGGGTTGTGGAGCCGCGCGCACTGACGTCGCTGCGTGCCGGATAGCGATCCGGCGCATGCCCGGGCCTGCTCCGTCGTATTCCGGAGTCAGGTCGCGCAACCATAGAAAATCACCTTGAAAAAAGAAGTGTCGCGGCGGCCAGTGGCCGCCCGCCACGGGGAAAACTATGTCCAAGCATTCTTACCGTTCTCATCCGTCCCCGCGTAAGCAGAGGGGCTTCATTACCACGTCCACCTCCAACGAGCGCAAGCACTCTGCGCGCATCGTCAGCGAGGCCAACAACAGTATCAACACCACGCTGCTGCATACGCAAAGCTCGCTGGATGGCCTTGTCGAGGCCGACGCCGAGGAGCGTCTGCATCAGAATGGCCCGAACGAAGTGGCACATGACAAGCCGCCTCACGTCGTCGTGCAATTGCTGCTGGCCTTCAAGAATCCGTTCGTGATCGTGCTGCTTGTGCTCGCGGCAATCAGTTACCTGACCGATGTTTACTTTGCCGCCCCGGACGATCGCGACTGGACCGGCATCAGCATCCTGCTCACCATGGTGACGGTTAGCAGCCTGCTGCGATTTTTTCAGGAGTACCGCTCAAGCAAGGCCGCTGAGCGACTGAAATCGATGGTGCGCACGACTGCCACCGTTGTGCGTCGCGCATCCAAATCGGCGCCGCCGGCAAAGCGCGAAATCGCAATGTCCAGTCTGGTTGTCGGCGATATCGTCAGTCTGCAGGCGGGTGACATGATCCCTGCCGATATCCGGCTGATCCACTCGCGCGACCTGTTTATCAGTCAGGCGGCACTCACCGGCGAAGCACTGCCAGTCGAGAAATACGACACGCTTGGCGCCGTGATGGAGAAATCCGCGGATGCCGGTTCGACCGGTCAGGGCGATCCGCTCGAGTTGGCCAATATCTGCTTCATGGGCACGAATGTCGTAAGCGGTACGGCGACCGCGGTTGTGGTCGCCACCGGAGCCGACACGTACTTTGGCGCACTTGCGCAGAACGTCACTAGCCACAAGCGGGTTGAAACCAGTTTCGACCGCGGCGTGAGCAGCGTGTCATGGTTGTTGATACGTTTCATGCTGGTCATGGTGCCGATCGTATTCATGATCAACGGGCTGACGAAGGGCGACTGGCTGTCCGCGCTGACATTCGCGCTTGCTGTCGCGGTGGGGTTGACGCCCGAGATGCTGCCCATGATCGTATCGGCGAATCTTGCGAAAGGGGCCGTTGCAATGGCGCGCCGCAAGGTGGTGGTCAAGCGCCTGAATTCCGTGCAGAACTTCGGCGCAATGGATGTGCTGTGTACCGACAAGACCGGGACGCTCACGCAGGACAAGATCATCCTCGAGCATCACCTCGATATTCATGGCAATAAAGACCCGCACATCCTGGGACTCGCCTGGCTCAACAGCTTCCACCAGAGCGGGCAAAAGAATCTGATCGACATTGCGGTCGTCAACCACGCGAACCAGGCGGGAATGGCCGTGAAACCGACGCATTACACGAAGGTCGATGAGCTCCCCTTCGATTTCGTCCGACGGCGTTTGTCGGTGATCGTCGCGCGTGCCGGCGGCGATCAACTGATGGTGTCAAAAGGGGCGGTCGAGGAAATGCTGGTGGTTTCCACGCACGTTCAGGACGGCGACGCGATCCGCGAACTGGGTGCGAAGGAGCGTCAGGACCTGATTGCCCGCTCGCAGGAGTACAACGAGGATGGCTACCGGGTACTGGTTGTCGCCACCCGCGAGATCCCTCAGGCCGAGGCAAAACTGCAATACAGGACCGTGGATGAGGCCGGGCTCGTGGTGCGCGGGTTCCTGACGTTCCTCGATCCGCCGAAGGATTCCGCGGCGCCTGCGATTCGCGCATTGCACGACAACGGCGTCGCCATGAAGGTGCTGACGGGAGACAACCCGATCGTCGCATCGAAGGTTTGCCGGGACGTCGGCCTTGACCCCGGCACACCGCTGCTCGGACGCGACATCGAACAGATGGACGATGACCGGCTTGGCGAAGTAGTCGAACGGACGACCGTGTTCGCGAAGCTCGCGCCGCTGCAGAAGGCCCGCGTTGTGAAGGCGCTGCAGGCGAACGGGCACACGGTCGGTTTCCTCGGCGACGGTATCAATGACGCGCCGGCGCTGCGCGACGCCGACGTGGGGATTTCGGTCGATAGCGGTGCGGACATCGCCAAGGAAACGGCCGACATCATCCTCCTCGAGAAGAGCCTGATGGTGCTGGAGGAGGGCGTGATCAAGGGCCGTGAGACGTTCGGCAACATCCTCAAGTATCTGAACATGACGGCGAGTTCGAACTTCGGCAACGTGTTCTCGGTGCTGGTGGCGAGCGCGTTCCTGCCGTGGGAGCCGATGCTTGCGATGCAGTTGCTGATCCAGAACCTGATCTATGACCTGTCGCAGATGTTCCTGCCCTGGGACAAGATGGACCCCGAGTTTCTGAAGAAGCCGCGCAAGTGGGAAGCGGGCGACATTGGGCGCTTCATGGTCTGGCTCGGGCCGACGTCCTCGGTGTTCGATATTACGACTTACTTCCTGATGTGGAGCGTATTCGGCGCGGGTGCGTTGTATCACCTGCACGGCGGCAACGGTGGCCAGATCATCATGAATTCGGGCTGGTTCGTTGAAGGTCTCGTGTCCCAGACGCTCGTCGTGCACATGCTGCGTACGCAGAAGATTCCGTTCCTGCAGAGCACGGCAGCGCTGCCCGTGTTGCTGTCGACTTTCGCCGCGATCGCGGTCGGCTGCTGGCTGCCGTTCTCGCCACTGGCTGACACGCTCGGCTTCACGGCGTTGGCTCCAAGCTATTGGGGCTGGTTCATCGCCACGATGGTGGGCTACATGATGCTCACTCAGGTCGTCAAGACGGTCTACATCCGTCGCTTTGGGCGGTGGTATTGAACCGGCTGTTTGCGCTGTCGCCGGCAGGGGGCGGCGGCAATGCGGTGTGGTCCGTGGCTCGGATCACCATTCGTTTAACTGATCAATTTAAAAAAGGCTTTCGGCATGTCGAACAATAAAAACACATCCTTCATCCGCGTCTCGATTTGCACGGCCATTCTCACGCTGGCGAGCGGGTATGCACAGGCACAAAGCAGCGTAACGCTGTATGGAGAAATCGATGCGGGTCTCGCGTATTTGAGCAACGTCGGCGGTCATGCCCAGTATCAGGCAACCTCGGGACTAATCGACGGGAGCTACTGGGGCCTGCAGGGTTCGGAGGAACTCGGTAGCGGCAACAAGGCGATTTTCCGCCTTGAACGAGGGTTCTCGGCACAGACAGGTGCCGCGCTGAACGATCATCCTTATTACGTCGGCCTTGGCAACGATGGGTACGGGACCGTCACGTTGGGCCACCAGTACGATTCGATTCACGATTACTTCGCGCCGTTCACGCTAACGGGTGCCAGCGGCGGGACAGCATTCGCTCATCCGTTTGACAACGACAACGCCAACAACTCGTACCTGGCTCGCAATTCGGTCAAGTATGCGAGCCCGACGTTCGGCGGCTTCAGTTTCGGCGGCATGTATGCGGTCTCAAATGGCGCCGGCCAGTTCGCGAACAACCGCGCGTACGGCGTGGGCGCGAACTATCAGAATGGATCGTTCAGCGCGGGCGCGGCCTGGTTGCATGGCAATGGCCGGGGCAACACGGCAGGCGGTGCATACGACACAGTCGCGCTGCCGGGCGTCGACCGTGACGTGTTCCAGGCGAGCGTGCAGACGCAGAATACCTACGGCGTGGGGGCAAACTATGCGATTGGCGGTTTCACGTTGGGGACGGCTTGGTCGCGCTCCACGTATAGCGGTGTGCGCAACGCCGACTCCGGAGCGCCCGCGCCGTCGGTTGGATTCAGCAACTATGAAGTGAACGGCGTGTACCAGTTGACGCCTGCGGTGTCGCTGGCCGGCATGTACACGTACACGAAGGGCTCGGGTGCGCATTGGCACCAGGGCGCGCTGCAGGCCGACTACCAGCTCTCGAAGCGTACCGATACGTATGTCGAGACGCTCTATCAGCGTGCATCGTCGGGCGCGCCCGCGGTCATTAACACGGCGGCTCCGTCCACAGGCAGCAATCAGTTGCTGATTGCCGGCGGCATCCGGCATCGCTTCTGAGTGGACGAACGTCTTGCTACCAGGTGTACTTCGCGTTGGCTAGCAGCGTTCGCCCATTGCCGAATGCGCAGACCGAATCGGATTGGCAACCGCTGATGTAGTGGCGGTCGAACAGGTTGGCCGCATTCAGCATGAAACGCCAGTTGCGGGTCTGATAGTGCAGTGCCGCGTCGTACAACACATAGCTTGCAACTGTCAGCGAGTTGTCCGGCGCACCGGCGGACGCGCTCCCGTAGCGGACGCCGCCTCCCAACCCGAAGCCGGCGAGCGCTCCCGTATGCCATGTCCAGTCGGTCCACAGCGACGCCATCTGGCGAGGGCGAGGAATGTCGACCGGCCAGTTGTTCAGCGACGCGTCGTTTGCCTTTACATTCTTCACGTCCTGATAGATGTACGACGCGATCACGGAGAGTTCGCGCGTCACGTTTCCGACCGCGCTCAGCTCGATACCGCGCGAGCGCACCTCGCCGGTTTGCACCGAAGACGTTCCGGTCGGGCACGAACTATTTTCACGCGAATTCGCCGGCGGCCGATTTGTTGGCGGCGGGTTCGCAGTCGATCGCGGTCGGATCGACGACCGTTGTCAACGGAGACAACGGTGTCGGTATCGGCGACGGAGCGGTTGTCGATGCAACGGCGCCCGGCGGTGTCGCGATCGGCCAGCAATCGCATTCGGCCGCGGGCGAGGTCAATATCGGCAATCGGCAGATCACCGGTGTGGCTGCCGGCAAGGCCGGAACCGACGCGGTGAACGTAAGCCAGCTTGCCGCAGTCACGACGCAGTTGACCACGCTGATCAATAACCAAAGCGGGGGCGGCGGCGGTGCCCCCTTCTCGTCCACCCCGGGTTCTTCACCCGCGTCCACGGGTCCGAATTCTTCGGCGGGCGGGCAGGGCTCGGTAGCTTCCGATTCGAATAGCACCGTTTATCGCTTAGCCTGGTTTTTCTTGCGGGATGTTCGAGCGCTTCCGGGCCGACGTTCAATGCTTATACGGTTACGGCCGCGGACGGTTCGAGGCTTCATCAGGTCGAATGTCACGGGATATTCGAAGGACCTGCCACCTGCATGAAGGTCGCCGAGCGGATATGTCACGGAGAACCGGTTCGCCCGGTGCAGAAAGTTGGACGCCTGCTGTCGGATAGTGACCAGTCCGATGTCACGCGACGGCTCACATTCGCATGTGGCGAGGCGCCGGATACGCCGGTTGCAGCGGCTTCACCGCCGGCCGCAGCCGAGGCGCCAACGGTCGCGCAATTCGCATTGCAAAGCGATGCCCTGTTTGCCTTCGGGCAATCAAGCCGCGCTTCGATGTTGCCGGGAGGGGCGGCGAGCCTCGACGAGGTCATCGCGCGTATCAAGCAGCGCAGTGGCGTTGAGTCTATTTCGGTCGTAGGCCATACCGACCGTCTTGGGCCTGAAACGGTCAACCAGCCGTTGTCTCTCGCGCGTGCCCAGACGATAAGGGAGTACATGATCGATCATGGGCTGAACGGTGAGTTGATTCATGCAACAGGCGTGGGCTCCCGCGATTCAACAACGCAATGTCCGGACGGTGGGAGCAGGGCTGTCATCGATTGCCTGCAACCGGACAGGCGCGTTTCCATCGAAGTTCGGGCGCAATGAGATGACCGTGCGCCGAATGGGTTCGCAATAACCGGGTGAACCTCGGCGCTGGGCGTGTACGTCCAGCGCCGTCGACTTATGCTTTATTCGTCAATCTTTCACACACCGGAATCCGGCGTACACATATTGATAGTGCGGTTGAAACCAGTTGCGAAAAGCCGGCCGCAACATGCATTGCGCGGTGCGCGCCGAGCCGCCCTTGAGCACGTAATGCTGCCCATCGAAAAAGTTGGCGGAGTAACCCGGATAAAACGGAAAGGCTTCAAACCCCGGCAGGGCGTCGAACACGCTCGAGGTCCACTCCCAGCCATTGCCGAATTGACCTTCCACGCCGAACGCGCTGACGTTGTCGGGATACGCATCGACCGGCTGCGGGTTCCAGCTACGAAAATCGAAATTGCCCGACGCCGCGTGCGGCGCACCGTGTGCCGCGCGTTGCCATTGTGCTTCGCTGGGCAGTGTCTTGCCGGCCCAGCGCGCGTAGGCGCTGGCCTCGGCATGACTCACGTACACCGGCCAGTCGGGTGGCAGCGGCATTTCGTCGAACATCGTGCGTAGCATCCAGCCGCTGTTCTGAGCGCTTCCGATTGGCTGCGACCAGCAGGCCGGATGCTCGATTTGTTCCGCTTCTTTCCAGGCCCAATCCTTGTCGGTCCACCATTTCGGTTCGCGATAGCCACCTGACTCGATGAACTCGCAAAATGCGCCGTTCGTTACCATGTGGCGATCGATCTCGAACGCCGGCACGTCGACGCGCAGTTCGCCGAACTCGTTGTCCCAGCCAAAACGGCCACTCTCGCGTGCCATGCCGAGCACCGTGGTGCCAGCCGGCACGCTGACCATCGAGGACAACGCCTCACGCGGTTCGGCACGGGTATGGACCGCCTCGCACGACGGGGCGACCTTCTGTGCAAGCGGCAACTGGTGCAGCATGTACGCGAGCGTTTCAGCATGCATCAGACGATGCTCGATCGCGACGTTCAGTAACTGCTCGGCCGCGCCGGTTTGCATGCCCTCATGTCCGACACGCGCCGAGTCGCTCAGCGCATCGAGTTCACGATCGATCTGTTCGCGGGCGCGCAACCCGTAGCCGCGCACGGCGTCGAGCGATGGCCAGTCACTGGGTTGATCGGTCGGAAAGCCGCCGTCGACGGGATCGATCCCGAAAGCGAACAGTTGGTCGAGGTGCGGATCGAATGCAGGCAGATCGCACAGGCGCCGGTCGAAAAGGTTACGGTCGAAAGCTTCCAGATGGCCGATGTAAAACACGATCCGGTGGCGCTCACGGATCGGCCGGTCATACAGGAATTCGGGTTTGACGATGGAAAACAGCGCGTCAGTTACTTGACGCGCATCAATCAGGCGCTGGACGAGCGGGTGATGCGGGGCGGGGTCGCGATTCATTTCGCCGGGTCTCCTTGCGGGGGACGGACTAAAGACTGTACCCGCTCGCAGGAGCCATGCCAAGGCGAATGCGCGCCTAAAGGCGAATGGACCGGGACGCGGCGGCGCGGGCCAGTCCGGCGCGTACGGCTTACACCCTCTGTAAGCCTTCCAGGTCGACGATGCGGATATGTTTGCCCTGTGTATCTATTAGACCGCGCTTTTGAAATCTTGACAGGGTGCGGCTCACGGTTTCGAGCGTCATTCCCAGGTAGCTGCCCATGTCCTCCCGGGTCATGCGCAAGTTGAATTCCGCCGATGAATAACCGCGCTGGGCATTGCGTTGCGACACGTCGAGCAGAAATGCCGCCACGCGTTCGTCGGCCGAAAGTGAGCCGAGCACCATCATTTGCCCGGCTTCGCGGACGATCTGCTCACCCAGCAGTTTGTGCAGGCGCTCCTGCATCGAGTTGATTTCGCGACACAGGGACTTGAGGGCAGGGTAGGGAACAATGCAAACGGTGCTGTCTTCAAGGGCGACGGCGCTGCATGCATGCACGTCATCGCTCATGCCGTCGAGCCCGAGTGCTTCGCCGGCGAGGCGCAGGCCGGTGACCTGTTCGCGGCCGTCACGGTGCGCCATGACGGTTTTCATGGAGCCGGACCGCACCGCATAAATGTTGTCGAAACGATCGCCGCTGCGATACAGCGCTTCACCGCGCTGCACCGAGCGGGCGGTGCAAATAAGCGCTTCGAGTTTGGGCAGTTCGTCTGGCGGCAGGCCTTGCGGCATGCAGAGCGCCCGCATCGCACAGCTCGAACAGCGAGCGGCGGTGCGCGCGGTTGCCCTCACCGGCGCGGCACGACGGGCGCCACGCGCAGGCGACGAAATCACAGTGGATTCGGCAGTGCCGGCCGAGCGGGTCACAGCGGTAGGAGTTAGCATGTTTTTCAGCCGTTTGTAAGGGTGATGACTGATTGTCCCACCGCCCATGCTCCCCGTTTAGCGACAAAATGACGCGTTAACGCAGTTAGGCCTCTTGAGCGACGTCACCCTCGCGTTGCTGCTTGTGGTTACGGACTGCTATGTATCCTCGTCGCCCTGCTCGGCCCGCATTTTAGGGATAGCGCGCGGTATGTACCGGCCATGAGGGTGAGCGCATGCAACGGCCATGTATGTCGCTCAACATGTTCAGGCGCTGTCGCCGGATTTGCCTGCCGCGGATGGAATCAGCAGCACCGGCAAGGTCGCCTGGCGCACGCAGCGCTCCGCGACGCTGCCAAGAATCAGGCGCTGAAACCCACGGCGGCCATGCGTGCCCATCACCAGCAGATCGGCGTTGAAGTCAGCGGCAGCTTTGAGTACGACCACTGAAACGTCGTCGAGCGAAGAAGCTTCGCCCACGGCGAGTTCACCCTTGACGCCTTGCGCAGCCATGGCCGCCGCGAATTCCGCGCCGAGTTCCTTGCCTTCCTCGACGAGGCGGTTACGCAGAACGGAAGGGTCATAGCCTGGCGCTTCGAAATACATCGGCGTGTTTTCGACGACGTAGAGCGGTTGCATGACGGCGCCAGTGGACTTCGCGAGTGCGAGCGCTGCTTCGAACGCACGGCGCGAGGTATGGCTGCCGTCGACGGCTACAAGGATGCGTGTGTACATATCGACTCCGCGTCTGAAGGGGTTGAGTGCCGCAGCCGTTCGGCCGGCCGGGCTCGTTGACAATTGGATTACGATGCGAGCTTAAATGATCGCTGAAAAAGATGCATCGACACAGGATGTAAATCAAACACTTGTCAAATTCTGAGACAACAATGCTTCACGCAACGAGCGCCGCGCCGCATGCGTTTGCGGCATTTCGGACAAGCCATGGCGCAGCGACCAGCCGGGCATGGCGTGAGGTTTGCCTTACAATCGGAACCTATTCAGACAAGCTGCTTCAGTCCCGCTGATGAACGAGCGCAAAACGACGGGCTTGCCCGACAAGATCTACGGCGACATCCTGAATCGCATTCTTGAAGGCGAGTACAAGGAAGGTGAGCGGCTGCCGACCGAGCACGCACTGGCCGAACGCTTCGCGACTTCACGGCCGACCGTGCGCGAGGCGCTCGCGCGCTTGCGGGCGGACGGGATCATCATGACGCGGCACGGTTCGGGCACCACGGTTGCGCGCCGCCCGGACCCCGATGTGCGCCGCTTTGCGCCGCTCGAAACGCTGTCTGACATCCGCCGCTGCTATGAATTTCGCATCGTGACCGAGGCGGGCGCTGCCGAGCAGGCGGCGCTCAAAGCCGACGCCGACGACATCGACGCGATCCAGCATGCGTGGGATCAGTTGGAGCGCATCATAGAAACACGGGGCATCGGTGCGCAGGACGATTTCATGTTCCACCTGGCGGTGGCGCGCGCGTCGAAAAATCCTTTTTTCATCACGGTCATGTCGTTCATCGAGGAACAGATTCTGTTCAGCATGAACCTGTCGCGTAATCTGTCGCTCGTGAAGACGGTGGAGCGGCAACGGCTGGTGCAGGATGAACATCTGGCCGTGCTCGAGGCGATCCGCCGCAAGGACGGTCCCGCTGCGGCGAGGGCGATGCGGGCGCACCTCGAAAATGCGCTCGAACGGATGTTCGGCTCATGACATCCCGCGCATCTTCCTGAAGGATCGCAACTAACAGACGCTCGCCGCTCGTCTGTCGTGTTCAGGCAACACCAGATAACACCCAGTTAGCACCAAAAGACGCCAGGAAACGGCATCCCAACAGGCGGCAACCGTAGCCCCGCGCCGAATATCATGTCGGAGCATCAGGCGGCGACGGCCATCGGCCCGAACAGGGCGGTGCGGGTTTTCGGACTGACGGCGATATCCAGCGCCACGGCCCGCTCCACGCCGATCTGCAGAGGTGATCCGAGCCGGCTGATATCGATACCGGTCTTACGCAGCAGCCGCTCAATCGGCGTGGTGGTCACCGTGACGTAACGCGTGATGCCCATCCGGTCGGCGAATGTCACGAGTTCGTGAATCGCCTGCATGGTCAGGTCGGCAAAGCCGAACGACTGCTCCTCGCCGCTGGTTTCGATTGCGAACCGGCTGAGTTCCCAGATATGCCGCCCGACCGGTGCGTCCGCGCCATGCAGCAACTGCGGGAAAGTGTCTTTCAGCATATTCGGCCCTTCGGTTGGCATCAGACGCCAACAGCCCCGCACCTGCCGGTCGTCGCCCTGAATCAGCATGTAGTGCGGCCCAAGGGCGTCGTACCCGTCGATCTCCATGCCCGCAATAGTCGGGATGTCCCATCCGAGCCGCCCATGGAACACCCGGGCCCGCAAGCGGTACATCTCATTGATGTCCGCATTGTCAAATTCCTGCCGCATTCCAATCCGAATCGCTGTTTGCATGGCGTTCTCCTGAACGTGTTGGGGTACCCAATACGCAAGAAAACTTATGCATTTTGAATCGCTCTGCCACCTACCTACCTGGATAGGTGTGGATGCTAATCGGATAACGCAGAATTCGAGACAAGCCTCAGCACTCAACCGACCGGACCGAAAAAATGGAACTTCTCGACAATCACTGGCAGGTGCAACCCTCCGTCCAAAGCCGCTCGGCGGAGCCTTCATCGGTGGTGGATCGGGTTCTGATCATTGCCTACCGCAAGAAGAAAAAAGAGAGTCAGCGCCGCTTCTGGGCACGCTTTGGCGTGACGCAATCGCGTGGCAGCCGGTTCGAATCGGGCGCGGAGATCCCGGCGCCCGTGTCGATCCTGCTGGGCCTCTATTTCACCAAAACGGTTTCGGACGCGGATCTGGGCCGGGCTGAACGGGTCTTGTACAGCCGTGACGCCGCCGCCTTGCTCAACCCGGGTCAATAAGCCCCATCTGCGCGGCGATTACGGCCGCCGCGCGCCTTGAATTCACACCGAATTTCGTCCTGATGTTCTTCATGTGGAAGTTCACCACGGCTTCCGAACAGTTCAGGATATGGGATATCTCCCAGGTGGATTTGCCACGCGCGGTCCATTTCAGGCATTCGCGTTCGCGAGGCGTGAGCTTGGGCAATAAGGTCTGGGTGTGCGCATTCAAATGGCGCTGACTGGTATCGATCACCAGATCGCGCAATAACACCAGATTTGGCAATGCAACGTTGACATGGCGCCAGAATGCGTCGGACGGATTGCTGTCGTTGACGAAGCACATCATGCCGGCTTCCTGGTTTGGTCCATGAATCGGCAAAGTGACACCGGCGCGCAGGCCGTGCGAGCGGGCTTCCTCATACATCGACTGTTGTTGTGCCGTGCTGAAAATGTCGGGCGACCAGATCAGCGGCGTGGCACGCGTTGCGCAATGCGAGACTGTCGGGTCGATGTGGACGAGACCCTGTTCGTCGTACGTGCGTCGCCACTTTGGCGCGTAGGTGCTCCGCACATAGGCATCTTCGAGGCGAATGGTCGGACGCGGCAACATGGCGATCAACAACTTGTCGAAGCCCCACGTTTCTGCAAGGCCCGCAATCGCACCGAACCATTCCGCTTCATCCGCGGCGTTCAGTAGTGGCGCCATTTCCTCGATAAAATGTAGCGACAATTTGTGTTCTCTCAGACTCGCAAACATCCCGTTGCGGTTAATTGCGGTGCGGTGATCCGCCCGGCTGTTTTTATCTTCACAATCTATCACTAAAAATTATTCCGCAAGCCGAGCGCGATTTCTAAAGAAACAGCACCAGCGCGGGTTCTGCAAAGAAGCGAACGAATCGCTCTTTATAACGGATTTCTTTGACCCGATTAACATTCACGGGTCGAAAAAGTGGGTAATTTTCTCGTAGTGCAGGTTTTGATGCTTCTGATTGGCAACATTACCGTCAAACCCCTGAACGACATTTATCCGGATTCCAGGCGAAACGACTCCGCTTTCCCGATCGTCAATTCCCGCCTCGCCTGCCATCATTCACTCGTACCGGCCATGCGCTATTGTCATACAAAAGCGCCTAGCCGGCTTTGGCAACTTCCCCTTAGCCTTATCGGCCTCGGGTCGGGCTTGTGCGGCATCGCCTGTGCACAGGTTGTCTGACAGCATTGCGAGGCGCTACTATGCAGTTCAACGCTGTCCGAGCATCATGCGAAGATCTGTCGTGCGGCGCGGGTCCTGCTGGCCGGCGTTGGCTTGCTGCCCCCCATCAACCTTCATCACCCAAAGCCCAAGCATGACCGACACCAGCCGACGCTATCCCGATCCCTCCATTCGCCTGTTCGACCCGCGTTTTAAATCGTTGATCGTGGCGTCCGCTTCTGTCGAGTGCCTGTATCAAGGCACACGCTGGTCGGAAGGGCCGGTCTGGTTCGGCGACGGCCGTTATCTGCTGTGGAGCGACATTCCCAACGACCGGATCCTGCGCTGGGACGAAACGAACGGCGCCGTGACCACGTTTCGCCAGTCGTCGAACAATGCTAACGGCCATACACGCGACCGCCAGGGCCGGCTTATCAGTTGCGAGCACCTGACGCGGCGCGTCACGCGCACCGAGTATGACGGGTCGATTACGGTGCTCGCCGAGCGTTATCGCGGCAAGCGCTTCAACTCGCCGAATGACGTGGTCGTGAAGTCGGACGGTTCGATCTGGTTCAGCGACCCGACCTTCGGCATCGACGGCTTCTATGAGGGAGAGCGGCAGGAGTCGGAGTTGCCTGCATGCGTGTACCGCATCGACGGTCAATCCGGCGAAGTGACCGTGGTCGCCGACGACGTGCTAGGCCCGAACGGTCTCGCGTTTTCTCCGGACGAATCGGTGCTGTACATCGTCGAATCGCGAGGCGAGCCGCGCAAGATTCGTGCTTTTGATGTCGACATAAGTGGCGATAGCGCCGTGCTGTCGAACAACCGCGTGTTGATCGACGCGGGCGCAGGGACACCCGATGGCTTTCGCGTCGATACACATGGCAATCTCTGGTGCGGCTGGGGCATGGGCACCGACGAACTCGACGGGGTGCGCGTTTTCACGCCGCAAGGTGAGCCGATCGGCCACATTGCGTTGCCGGAGCGCTGCGCGAACGTGTGCTTCGGTGGGCGCCATCGCAACCGCTTGTTCATGGCGGCGAGTCACGGCTTGTATTCGCTCTACGTGAATACGCAGGGCGTCCAGGGCGGCTGAATACACCAGGCGTTTGGCTGCGGTAGCGCATGTTGCCTGACAACTCGCTATTCAGCCCGCGTGCTGACCTCGGGTTTGCCCTTGGACGAACTGCGCAACCCATTGAACTACAAGGATTCCTCGCCAAAACGGGCTGATTGACGGGCAAAGTGCCGTGGTGAGTATTTGCTTGACATCGGCAGTTACGCTTCGCTATGTTCCATTGGTAGAAGAAAGACACCGCCAAGGGCGCATCGGGCCGGCGGACTTCATACCAGGAAGCGAGGAGACGCAATGACTGTTTCAGGCAGGTTGGCGCTCAGGCTGGTGTCCGTAACGCTCGTGGCAAGCGCCGCGTTTGCACCCGCCGCTCACGCGGCCGATCCGGTAACGCTCAATATCGTCGATGTGGCCGGCGATCTTCAACTCACCCAGAAGGGTTTCGAGGCCTTCAAGGCGAAGTATCCCAATCTCGTCGCCAACCTCACGTTCACCAACGCGCCCGCGCCGCAGTTGCCCGGCAAGATCAAGGCGATGCAGGCTGCCGGGCGTTCCGACATCGATCTCGTCCTGACCGGCACTGACGCACTGGCCGCCGGCATCGAGCAGAATCTCTGGATGAAACTGCTGCCGGACAATGCGGCGGCTTTTCCCGGCGTGCTCGATAAATACGCGCCCGGTCCGCGCAAGATGCAGGATCTCGCACAGGGCTATGGCCTCGAAGTCGCGTATATGCCGGCCGGTCCCTTGCTCGAATACAACCCCGCCAAAGTCAGCGATCCACCCAGAACGCCTGCGCAACTCCTGCAATGGTGCAAGGCGCATCCGGATAAGCTGATCTACGCGCGGCCGGCGAACTCCGGTCCGGGCCGCACCTTCCTGATGGGCTTGCCTTACGTGCTCGGCGACAAGGATCCGCAAGATCCGGTTCACGGCTGGGACAAGACGTGGGCCTTTCTCAAGCAGTTGAACGATTGCATTCCTTACTATCCGGGCGGTACTTCGGCCGTGATGAAAGAGCTCGGTGAGGGCTCACGCGACATGACCGTGACGGTCACCGGGTGGGATATCAATCCGCGCGCGCTCGGCATCGTGCCGGCGGATTTTCGTGTGCAGGCATTCGACAACATGACGTGGGTGAACGACGCGCACTACATGGTGATTCCAAAGGGCGTGCCGAAGGAAAAGCTCGACGTGCTCTACAAGCTGATGAACTTCATGCTCGAGCCCGCGCAGCAGGCCATGACCTATGACGACGGTTACTTCTACCCGGGGCCGGCAATCAAGGGCGTGAGCATCGAGCAGGCGCCCGCGCACAGCCAGGATGTGCTGAAGAAATACGGCCGGCCGGAATACGCGAAGCTGCTGGCCGAGCGTCCGCATGTTTTACCGCTGAACGCCACCGCGATGGTCGCGGCTTTCAAGAAGTGGGACAGCGATATCGGCGCGCAGAAGACCAAGTAGGCCGCGAATTAACACGCGTATCCGCTCTCAGCCTGCCGCCGCGATTTGTGCGTCAAGCGTCACGCGTATCAGGAAATCGCCATGAAGCATCACTTTGAGCAGTTGCGGCTCGATTCGGTGAGCCGCAGTTTCACGAATGCGGAAGGGCAGGCGGTCGCGGCTTTGCAGGATCTCGATCTGAACATCCGGCGTGGCGAATTCATCGCGCTGCTCGGACCTTCGGGCTGCGGTAAATCGACGGCGCTCAATTGCATTGCCGGTTTGCAGCCATTGAGCGGGGGTGGCATCTGGCTCGACGATAAACGCATCGACGTGCTGCCGCCGGAAAAGCGCGGCTTCGGCATGGTGTTCCAGAACTATGCGCTGTTTCCCCATATGAGCGTGCTCGACAACGTCGGCTTCGGGCTGAAGATGCGCGGTGTCGGCAAGAGCGACGCCATGCGCCGGGCGCGTGAAGCGCTGCAGCTCGTGCAACTGGTCGGGCATGAGCGCAAGCTGCCCGGACAGTTATCCGGCGGTCAACAGCAGCGTGTCGCGATTGCGCGGGCGATCGTGATCGAACCGCCGCTGATTCTGATGGACGAGCCGCTGTCGAATCTCGATACGAAACTGCGCATTGAAATGCGCGCGGAAATTCGCCGCATCCATAGCCAACTCGAGCGAGCGACGCTCTACGTGACGCACGATCAGGACGAAGCGCTGTCCATGGCTGATCGTATCGTCGTGATGAAAGAGGGCGTGGTGCTGCAGATCGGCACGCCGAAAGAGGTCTACGCGCGGCCACGGAACTTGCACGTCGCGCGGTTCATGGGTTATCGCAACGTGGCGGAATTCGTGCTCGAAGGCACGCAGGGCGATGGGGTCGCGGTGAGTGCGAACGGCGTGCGTCTGATTGGGACGCCCATGGACGGTTTCAACGGCAAGCGCGTGAGCGTCGCGTTGCGCCCTGAGGACATGGAGCGTGCAGCACCTGACGCGGAAAACGCGTTCGACGCGCTGGTCACCACCGTGGAATACGGCGGCCACGATTCCCTGCTGCGGGTGAAGACCGCGTTCGGCGATTTGTGGGCGCGCATTGCCGGCGAATTCGAAGAGGGCGAGCGCATCAGTCTGCGCGTGCCGCCGTCGCGCACGCTGGTCTATGACCGAGAGGCCGCATGAACACACCCACGCTGTCACCGCCACGCGCATCCGTTGCGCCGCGCGACGCCAAAGCGTGGCTGGTTGCGCCGGCGCTGATTTTCATCGCCGCTTTGTTCATCTATCCGTTCGCGTATGGCTTGATGCTGTCGTTCAAGCCGATGAACGGCGGCGGCCTGTGGGCCAACTATCTGACGTTCTTCACCGATACGTCGATGTGGCCGACCATTCTCGTCACGCTCAAGCTCGCTGTGCCCGCTACGCTGATCAACGTCGGCGTGTCGGTTCCCGTGGCGTTCGCGCTGCGCCGCAATTCGCCTTATCAGAAGCTCATCACGACGCTGCTGGTGATTCCCGTCACGCTCGGCACCGTGCTGATCGCCGACGGCATGCTCACGTACTTCGGCCCGAACGGCTGGTTTCCTCAGGCGTTGCAAGGCCTGCATCTCTATACCGACGAAGTGCGCTTGACGCATAACTTCTGGGGCGTGTTGATCTCGCTGATCGTGTCGGGTTTTCCGTTTGCGTTTTTGCTGACGCTGTCATACGTGACCGGCATCGATCCGACGCTCGCGAGCGCTGCCGCCACGCTCGGCGCGAGTCCGTGGCAGCAGTTTCGCCGCATCTATCTGCCGCTGCTGGTGCCAGGTTTGACGATGGCCGCGTGTTTGTCTTTCGTGCAGGCGTTCTCGGTGTTTCCGTCTGCGGTGCTGCTGGGGGCGCCGGCGGGGCCCACGCGTGTGATGTCGATCGCCGCGGCCGAAGCGGCGTTCGAAAGCTACGACTATTCCCTCGCTTCCACAATCGCGATGGTGATGGGCTTCGTGCAGCTTCTGGTGGTTGCCGCCATGCTCGGCGCGCGCCGCTTCTTCTACCGCGGTCCGACGACGGGAGGCAAAGGCTGATGGCTGCCGATCAGCGCGCCGCGCATGCTGCGTGGTCCGCGTCCGACTCGAACGAAAACCACGACGGCGCACAGCAACCCGGCAAGCGCATGAAGCAGCGCGCCAGTGTGCCGGGCCGCATCTGGCTTGTGCTGGTGTGGGGGGCGATGGTGTTTTTCCTCGTCAACGTGGTGTTGCTGATTGCGACGGTCGCGGTGAACTCGGTCGCGACCCGCTGGTTCGGCACCTTGTTGCCGCAAGGTTTTACGCTGCATTGGTACGCGCAGGCGTGGAGCGATTTTCAACTGGCGAGCGTGTTGTGGGTCACGGTCGAAGTGGTCGGGGCGGTGGTGGTGTTGTCGGTTCTGCTCGGTGTGCCCGCGGCGTATGCGCTCGCCCGCGTGCAGTTTCCGGGCAAGCGCGTGGCAATGCTGATTTTCCTTTTGCCTTTGATGGTGCCACCCGTGACCTACGGCATTCCGATGGCGACCGTGATGTACAAAGTCGGTCTCGCGGGCACGCTGGGCGGCGTGATTCTCGCGAATCTGGTGCCGGCGCTGCCGTTCGTGATCCTGGTGATGACCCCGTTCATCGAGCAGATCGATCCCAATCTCGAAGCGGCGGCACGCATTTTCGGCGCCAACACGTTCCGCTATTTCCGCTACGTGCTGCTGCCCTTGCTGGTACCCGGCATGCTGGCCGCGGGCTTGCTCGTTCTGGTGCGCACTATCGGCATGTTCGAGCTGACATTCTTTACAGCGGGGCCGGCCACGCAAACGCTCGTGGTCGCGTTGTACTACGCGGTATTTTCAACCGGTGTGCGCGCCCCGCAGTCGATCGATGCGATGGCGATGATCTACATGGCGATCACGCTGATCTGGGTGCTGATTGCACTGCAGTTCGTCAGCCCGACGCAGATCGTGTCCCGCGTGAAAGAGCAGAAGCGCTGAATCCCTGTGCAGAGGCGCGCAAAGCAGCACAAGCGCGCGCAGGCGCAGAGCCCGGGATTCAACGAGCCTGCTGAGCGTTCAATACCCCACGCGATACACCCGGCCCGTTTGCGCGCCTTCCACGCTGCGCAGATAGGCCTGCGCGGCACGTTCGGCGCTCACCGGCTCGAAGCCGCGGAAGTAGGGGGCATACGCATCGAGCGCTTCGGTCAGTACCGTCGGGCTCACCACGTTGATGCGGATGCCGCGCGGCAACTCGATCGCGGCGCCCCGCACGAAACCTTCCAGGGCCAGATTCACGGTGGTTGCATTCGCGCCTTCGCGAATCGGCTCGTCGCCGACAATGCCGCTCGTCAGCGTGAACGAGCCGCCGTCGTTCACGTACTGCTGGGCGCCCAGCACGACGTTGATCTGACCCATCAGCTTGTCGCGCAGACCAACCCAGAATTGCTCGACGCTCATCTCCGGCAGCGGGCCGAAATGCAGCTTGCCGGTGGCGGTGACGACGCCGTCGACCTTGCCGATCTCGCCAAAGAGGCGCTCGATGCTGGCCGGGTCCGTGCTGTCGACGCGATATTGGCCGCGCGTCGCGCCCACCTCGATGACTTCATGGCGCGCTTTCAATGCTGCGCTCACTGCCTGGCCGACCGTGCCCGTGGCGCCGATCACGACGATCTTTTTCATTCGCTGCTCCGTTGGGTAGTGAATCTGACGTCGATTGTGTCGGCGTTCGGCGAGCGGAAATAGCCTGTTCGGCTTGCAGGACTTGCAACCCGGAGTTTCCAATCCGTGACGGGACGCGCGCCGTCATTCAAACGGCGCGCGCTTTGGAATGGACTGAGTAATCGATGGAAACGGGCCAATTCAAACGAATACGCGCAGTGCTCGACGTGGCCGCAGCGTCCGTGCTTCCAATATTTATTTCGACCGATGTAATTCGATTACGCGAGTGGGTCGTAAATGATTAAGGGCGTAGTGAATGCGCCCGCGTTCGCGACGGCTGCGGATCGAGTGCGGATCGTCGAACGGATCGTCGGCTGAATCGGGTCCTTGCGGCTCGACCATGCCCTTGTCGATGACCGTGCAGCCGGGTTCGAGCGCCAGCAGCAGGTGATTGCCGCCAACCCGGCTGTCGAAGCCGGCCATGCCGTCGTGCGCCTCCGGCACGCTGTTGATCAGGGTGGCGTTGCTCGTCGTGATTTCGTCGGGCGAGATCGGGCTGTGGCCCGCGATGCGGGCGGCTTCGAGGTTCTTGCCGTCGGTGTCGACCGTGCTGTCGTGGGTGCGGTCGTTGTGCAGCTCCGTCGTGCGAGGGCCGCTGGTGCGCGGTTGTTGGCTGGCGCCTGCTGGCTGGTTGATATCGCTGTTCATCATGCATTCTCCGTTGAAGAGGACATGGTTGAAGTGCGGCAAAACCCGTTCCTGCTCCGCACGATTTTGTTGTGCGGTGAGTTTGTACTGCGCGTGCCGCGCTTGCCTCGCGCTTATGTGCACTGATGTATGCGGGCATTTCGCCTCGCGATTGCGTCCGGCAATCCTTTCGTTTTTTTTAATGGACGCCTATTTTCTACAGAGTATGATCTTACTCCGACAAGTGAAGCGCGGTTAAATTGACGACATGCGTTGACGACATGCGTCCGGTTGTTTTTACATGGCCGACAATGGGCAAACGCGCTACTCAGAACATCTTACGGGGCCGTCAGGGCGGGTGACACATGCACTTCGATGCTGCATTCACACATCGCGGCTATTTGCTGAACTGCGCGCCGGCGCGCGCGGGCGATGGTACTTGGCAACCTTATGTAGTCATCTCCCGCTCGAGCGACGGCGAACTGGTCGCCAACCGTTTTTTCCCCACCGACTTGCGTTTTCCTGACGAAGTCGCCGCTATTGCCCATGCGCGCGACTGGGCGGTGCGCTGGATCGACGCGAGCAGCGTGACCATCTGAAGCATCCGGCATGCCGGGCAGCCGCGCCGCGTTGCGCGGGCCACGGCAAAACGCGGTAATCTCTTGGGACAATCACTCTGAACCGTACCTGGCGTACGGCGCCGTCCTTTTATGCCTAACGTGCCTTCCCCCAACTGGGGCCTCGAACAGATCGTTGCGGACTTGCGCGCCTCGCGCGAGGAGTTGCATCGCACGCGGCATCCGCTCGGCATTCGCGAGCTGCCGTCGCGCGATGCGGTGGTCGCCATTGTCACCGGCTTGCGTGCGGCGCTGTTTCCGACGCACTACGGCGCTCCCGATCTGACTGACGAAACGGTCGACTATTACGTTGGCCATACACTCGAAAGCACGTTGCGATTGCTTGCCGAACAGATCCGGCGCGCCTTGCGCTTTCTGCCCGAGTTCGGGGAGACGCCCGATGCGGATCTGAAGGCGCGTGCGTACGAGGTCGCGCGGGAATTCGGCACGCAGTTGCCCGGGATTCGCGCATTGCTGGTGAGCGATATTCAGGCCGCTTTCACTGGCGACCCGGCCGCCCAGCACATCACGGAAATTCTGCTGTGTTACCCGGGCGTATGGGCGATGACGCATCACCGTCTTGCGCACGCGCTGCATCGCCTCGGCGTGCCCTTGCTCGCGCGCTTCATCAACGAGATTGCGCACTCCGCGACGGGCATCGACATTCACCCGGGCGCGACTATCGGGCCGAGTTTCTTTATCGACCACGGCACGGGCGTTGTGATCGGTGAGACCGCGATCATCGGCGAGCGCGTGCGCGTTTATCAGGCCGTGACGCTCGGCGCGAAAAGCTTCGCGGCCGACCTTGACGGCACGCTGATCAAGGGCAACGCGCGCCATCCGATCGTTGAAGACGACGTCGTGATTTATGCCGGCGCGACGATTCTCGGCCGCGTGACCATCGGTCGCGGTTCGGTGATTGGCGGCAACGTGTGGCTGACGCATAGTGTGCCGCCGGGCAGCAGCGTGTCGCAGGGCAAGATTCGTGAGAGCGACCGCACGGACGAGGGGCGTGGGCGATGAGCGGGGCGGCTTGCCTGTCATCTTGTGCTTTGCAGCGTAGCGTGGCGCGCTGCAATTCGACTGGCAACTCACGGCGCGTTATCGCTGCGCACATTCGCGCGTGTCGTGCCGCGCCGCACGCTCCTTAATTTCGACAAGGCGCACCATGCCGCACGGCCGCGTTCACATGCCTCGTTGTGCGATTGCCGGCGTTGAGGCGACGGTAGCCGAAACGGCGCATTCGTTTCCGCGCCATTCGCACGACCGGTTCGGCGTTGGCGTAATCGTGGCTGGCGGGCATCGATCGTCGAGTGGGCGCGGCGTGGTTGAAGCGCGGGCGAGCGATGCGATCATGGTGAATCCGGGGGAGGTGCATGACGGCAGCCCGCTTGACGAACGCGGCCGGGCATGGCGCATGTTGTACTTCGAGCCTTCGATGCTGTCCGATGTTGCGGTCGAGCTGAGCGGTGCGGCGTCGCACGAGGTCGAACTGACGCAACCGGCGATACACGATCCGTTGCTGAAGAGCTTGTTCGAGCGCGTGTTCGCGGTAGCGGTGGAAGCGCAAACCGTGCCGGACGATCTGGTGCGGGAGGAGGCGATGCTCGAGTTGCTTGGGTATCTGATCCGAACGCACGCGAGCGCGAATGCACGTTCGCGACTATTACCGTCATTGAGCCCGATTGCGCGAGCGAGGGCTCGCATCGACGACGACCCTTCGTCACCGCTCACGCTAGCCGATCTGGCGGCGGACAGTGGTATGAGTCGTTTTCAGTTACTACGCGGCTTCGCGCAGGAGACGGGACTTCCGCCGCACGCCTACCGGATGCAGCGCCGGGTGATGCTTGCGCGACAACTGATCGCCGGCGGAGCAAACCTGGCCGCAGCCGCGGCCGCAGCTGGATTTGCGGACCAGAGCCACATGACGCGGGCGTTCGTCCGATTGCTGGGGATTACACCGTCGAACTACGCATCGGCGACGCGAGCATAACGCACAGGAGGGCGGAGAGGAGGGTGGTTGAACAACCGCCACGGCGTGCGCAGCGCCGCCGGAAGTATGACGCCCTTGTCACCGGGGCGGAATGTGCGAGAACACAGATTCCAGATGCACCACTACCGTGGCTGCGCGGGGGACCCACTTATGAGCTGGCGGTGTGAGCCGCTTTCTTTTGCCTACTTTTCTTTGCGGCAGGCAAAGAAAAGTAGGCGCCGCCCCGCACAGGGGCAACGCTAATAGACCACTACCAAAGCAAGGAAAGGCCAAAAAAAAACCCAGAAGACGCGAGTCAAAGCCACCCCCATCCCCGCAAAACCGAAACCCCGAGCACCCCATGCCCCCAAACACGCTCCCCAACAAAGTAAGCAACAACCCACGCAACCGCAACAACAATCAAATCACAGTGCCCACTATTCCAGAGCTTCAATGAGTGCCGCCCGGCGACCCACGGCACACCCAGCGGATTAGGCCAATCGGCCAACAGATGCATCAAGCCGCCGCAAGCAAACCCAAACGCGGGCGCAGCATAACCAGACCGCCCAAGCCAGTGATAAGAAACCACGAGCAACGCGACCCACCCCACCCCCCAATGCGTCAACGTACGATGGGTGATCCACAGTCTTCGTGCGCGTGACCACCATGCCACTTCCAGCCAATCTGGCGCCGTACTCCCGGCCACCCCGGCGATGAAACTCAACAGCACGCCGAGATGAAACGAGCCGCCGCCACCGATGCGCGCGACGACCGCCGCCGCGATAACACCGGCCGCGAATCCGGTCGCGTGATGTGCTTTGCTGGATGCCATCGAACCTCACGACGCAGCGCGTCGGATAAAAGTCAGGGGGCGGCTATGTTCGCAGATGAGCGGATAAAAAAATAGCCGACACGCGATATAAAAAATCACGTATCGGCGTGGCTTGGAGGGCGCCGCTCAATCACGCAATCGTGCGACCAAAAACTCAGGAGGTCGCACAGCGCGCAATGTCGAAGCGCATTTCCGGTTCAGGCGGATCGTCCGGTGCATTCGCGGGACGCATCACCTTGATGACCGAGCCGGCGTTGTACGGCGTCAGCGTGACGAAATAGGAGGTGTTCGAATCGGAACCGACCGCGATCTCGGTCGCCCCGCCGACGCGCGACATTCGCACACGCGACAGCTTGTCTTCGAGGCAATCGGCGATATAGGCAGGGGCACGTTGCGAAGACACGTACATCATCGGTTGGGACGCATCGCGGGCGGGACCGCTGGAAGAGCCACAGGCAGCGAGAAAAGCAGTGACGGCAACAGCGGGGGCAAGCAGGAGAAGTCTTTTCATGGTTCGGTCGTCGGCGTCCCCGGTCGTACTCGGGAACTTGGGGCGCGGGCGAAACGCGACGCGCTTGAACGCAGCGTCATGCTTCGCGACGAAACCGCCGTTCAACCGCAGCGACGTTACGACGTAGCGACATAACGGCGTCGAGGCAAGGAAGGCAGCCGGCCTCAGTATACCCACGGCGTGCTTGCGCCGTCACCATGACTACGTGGAAATGTGAGAACGTAAGCCGCATGGAAAAACCGCGCGTAATCGTGTCACGCGCGGTTTCGGTTGTGGAGCGAAGAGGTGCGCCGCTCTACACGTGCTATCAACGCAACGAGAGCAATTTAGAAGCGGTGACGCAGGCCCACAGCAGCGGCAACCTGGTTGCCGGTCGACGACGGCGCCAGCGTGTTGATCGCCGCCACGTTCGCACCGAAGTTGCCGAGTTCGCCCGATGCATGCTGGTACACACCTTCCACGTACACGTCGGTACGCTTGCTCAGCGAGTAGTCGCCTTGCAGCGACACCGTGTGCCACTTCGGATCGCCCGAGCCGTTCGACCCCGACATCTTGCCATCGGTGAACGTGTAGGACGCGGCGAGGCTGAGCGCCGGCGTCAGTGCGTATTTGCCGTTCAACTCGTAGTTGTCCAGATGCAGGTTCGTGCCCGCGACGCCAGGCAGCGTGACACCGCCGACGTCCACGCCGCTGATGCCGTCGAGTTGCGTGTGCGTGTACACGAAGCCTGCCGTTGCCGGCCCGTACGTGTAGTTGATGCCGGCGCCGAACGTGCGCTGCAGGTTCGCCGCGACTGCGGCAGTACCGTCGCCTTGCGAGACGGCGCCGCTCAGGTTCGAGCTGCCCGAGTTGTTCAGTTGCAGATAGGCGGCCGCTACACTCAGCGGACCGTTGTCGTACGAAGCGCCGGCGCTCCACGCGCGGTTGTTCGAGAACTGGCCAGCCGAATTGCTGAAGCCATACAGACCGCCGAACTTGAGGCCGGCATAGTTCGCGCTCGTGTACTTCACAGCGTTCTTGATCGAGAACGAGTTGTCCAGATTGTCGTTATCGAACGGGTGAGCGGCCAGATTGTTGCCGAAGCCCGCGCCCGCTTCGGACAGCGGCGCGAGGTAATCGACCACGGAGTCGTACTGGCGGCCGAGCGTCAGCGCGCCGTATTGATCGCTCTTCAGCCCGACAAAAGCCTGACGATTGAACATCGTGCTGCTCTCGGTATCCTGGCCGTTGTTCAGATTGAAGCCGTTCTCCAACGTGAAGATGGCATGCAGGCCGCCACCAAGGTCTTCGCTGCCGCGCAGACCGAAGTAGGTGTTCGATACGGAACCGCTGCCTTGTTGCCAGTTGCTGTGGCCGCCCTGGTTGTTCGAGTAGACGAGGCCGGCGTCGAGCGTGCCGTACAACGTGACGCTGCTCTGTGCGTGGGCCGTGATGGCGAACGCGCCCATGAGACCTGCTGCGATGAGGGTTTTTTTCATGTTTAGATAACTCCGGGACAGTGCGTAGAGAATCGCATTCCAGTGCGTAAGCCGATTCCACCGGCTGCCTGACGATCCGCTGCGAAGTGTATTCCTGCTATTAAGATGTTTAAGCGCGTATGGCACAACAATGATTTTTCCATTTCGCAATGACGATTTGTAATTGCGTAAGTGCGGATAAATAAAGGAGAAACATCCGGATTTCCCGGTGCTGTAACTAATTGTCAAATTATCGATGTTGCTCGATCGCGACGCTCGCGCTTCGTCATATCCGGTAAGGATTTTGGGCGAATCGTTAGGCGAATCCGATTCATTCTGTTTTCTGCAACGCACTCTTCCAATTCGGATGGTCTATCCGGGCGTATTACGGTTCTACAATTCACTTCACCCCTTGACCAGGGGTGTCTTTTTCATCTTTTATACGCGGCTTTCGGGCCGCGTTTTTTTTGAAACTTTTATAATGAATTAATAAGTTCCCATGCATAACGAAATGCACTATTTCGCGTAACGACGGGCTCGCACCGGCTTATCCAGTCGTCAGAGGGCGGATTGAGCGCGCGCGGGGCGGGTAGAATCGCAGGCTTGAGATGTGTTTCCGCCCCGCGAACGTGAGTAAACCTGTAATGACCGATACCCCCCTTCCATCGTCCGACACCCCTGCTATCCCCACGACGGAAGGCGCGCCCGAAATCCACGAAGCCATCCCCGAGCAGCTTGACGAAGCGCAGCCGGAAACCGTGCACGAAGCGCGTCTGTGGCGCGACGACGGCTGGACCGCGCGCGTCATCAAGAACGAAGACGATGAAGGCTGGGCCGTCGCCATGATCAAAGACGGCGAAGCGGAACCGGCGCTCGTCGGTCCGTGGACGATGGGCCGCAACAAGAAAGATCCGAAGCCGCTCGACACCTCGGCATTCAACACGCTGGTGAAAACCGCGTCTGAGGTGCTGCGCCGCCACGAGCAGCAACTGCGCGCCCAGTTGCATAAAGAAGTGCGCGTGGCCAGCGCGGACGGCAACGACGAACTCGACATCACGCTCGACATCGTTCCCGACGAAGACGAACCGTACGCGCTGCTGACCGCGCTCGACACGTTCGGCGAACAGCTCGCGCAAGTGCAGGTCGCACCGAACTTCAAGCTCAGCAAGGCGAGCGCCGCTGCGTGGGTCGAGAACGAATTTCGCCGCCCGGGCTGAGCCGGGCGTACCACGGTTTACTGACAAACTGCTAAATTTAATATTACTGAAAGCTGTCAATATACTTTCACATTGACTTTATAGAATCCTCGCGTCATAGCGGCGCGAGCGTGAACCATGCGGTTTTGGATCTGAGTGCGTGCCGGCTGTGCAATCACCCACGCTACCCAAAACCTGGATCACGACAACATGGCAGAGCAGCTCGACCTTTCCCGCCGCAAGGCCCTGAAAATACTCACTGGCGTGCCGATGCTGCCGTTAGGCGGCCTCGCTACGGCGTCGATGCTGAGCGCCTGCGGTGGCGGCGACGACCTGGCAACGCCGGTCAAGCCGGTGGCAAACTTCGTCTCGGCGGCCTTCAGCGCCATGGCCGCGCCGACGCTGGCGGACCCCGCCGCGATGGCGAAAACCACGGTCGGCTCCACCCTCACGGTGCAACTGAGCGACGGCAGCAGCCGCTCGTTCAAGCTCGCTTACCAGCCGTTCTTCGTGACCGGCGACATGGTGCCGAACATCAAGGGCGGCACGATCCTGGCCGGCGGCTACTTCGACATCAACAATCAGCCGATCATCGATAAATCCGTTTCCGGTAAGGAGCGCCAGTTCTATTCGGACTGTCCGGACGGCAGCTCGCTGATCCGCCTCGACAAGCCGACGGTCAAGGGACTCAAGGGCAATGCGGTATTTGCGGTCGTGCAGTTCGAGTACACCACCCGCGATCAGAGCCTGAAGTCGATGTACGGCCAGTTGCCTTCGCCGATTGCCGTGCTCACGCTCGATCAGGACCCGGCTACCGGCAAGCTCACTCTGGCGGGTTATTCCAACGTGGATACCTCGGAGGCCCACGGCTTGTGGATCACGTGCGGCGCGAGCCTGTCGCCGTGGAATACGCATCTGTCGAGTGAGGAATACGAGCCGGACGCTTCCACGATCGCGACCAATAGCCAGTTCAAGGGCTTCAGCCGCAGTCTGTTCGGCGACGAAACCACGGCCAACCCGTATCACTATGGCCATCTGCCGGAGGTGACCGTGAATCCCGACGGCACCGGCACGATCAAAAAGCACTACTGCCTTGGCCGCATCTCGCACGAACTGATTCAGGTGATGCCGGACAAGCGCACCGTGCTGATGGGCGACGACGCGACCAACGGCGGCCTGTTCATGTTCATCGCCGATCGCGAGGCCGATCTGTCGGCCGGCACGTTGTATGTGGCGAAGTGGACGCAAACCTCATCGAGCGGCGCGGGCGCGGCGACGCTCTCATGGATCAATCTGGGCCACGCGAGCAGCGACGAAATCGAGGCGCTCGCCAACCGGTTGCGCGCGAGCGACATCATGGACATCGCGACCAGGGATCCCGCCGATCCGACTTACACGAAGATCAACTACAACGGCACCTTCAATTGGGTGCGCGTCAAGCCGGGCATGACCAAGGCGGCGACCTTCCTCGAAACGCACCGCTATGCCGCGTTGGCAGGCGGCAGCATGGGCTTCACGAAGCTCGAAGGCACGACGGTCAATATCAAGGACAAAGTGCTGTACTCGGCGATGTCGCGCATCGAGAAATCGATGGTGCGCGGTAATGCTGCGTCGACCGATGTCGCGGTTGACAAGACCATCAACGCTGGTGCGGTCTACGCGTTGAACATGAAGGGCGGCCAGCGCGACCGCAGCGGCGGCGCGATCAACAGCGAGTGGGTACCGGTCGATATGGCCGCGCCCGCGGCGCTGGTCGGCGAGGATCTGCCGGCCGCCGACGCGCTCGGCAACACGGCGAACGCGGATCGCATCGCGAATCCGGATAACCTGAAGTTCTCCGAAAAACTGCGCACGCTGTTTATCGGCGAAGACAGCGGCATGCACGTCAACAATTTCCTGTGGGCTTACAACGTCGACACGAAGACGCTCGCGCGCGTGTTGTCATGCCCGGCGGGGGCGGAGTCGACGGGCCTGCATGCGGTCGACGAAATCAACGGCTGGACTTACGTGATGAGTAACTTTCAGCACGTCGGCGATTGGGAAACACCGTTGCACGACAAGGTCCAATCGACGCTCGATCCGCTCGTGCGGGCGAACTATAAGGACCGTTTTGGCGCGACGGTGGGGTATCTGACGGCGGATCCGGCGGGGATCAAGCTGTAGGGGAGTGGCGGTGCCGGGCGGCAGCGCGCCGCCCGCCTCAACTCCGTTTGCAGAAAATCGCTGTGATGAGCGGCGCCACGCGGTGCACGATCGCCGTGCTGCCGGCTTCGGTGAGCGCGTTCTGGACTTTGGATTCGCTGCCGAACACCACCACGCCATAAGCCGAGCGGGCTACCGGCTCGCCATCGCCGACGCGAAACATCGGGTCGTCTTTTTCGTAGCCGACCACCGCGAAAACGTGAAAGCCGTAGGCGGTCAGGTCGGCGCCCCGGGTCGGTGAAAACGCATTGATGGAGTTGCTTTCGACTCGCGTCGGCTTCGGGTCTATCAGTTGTTGCTGGGCGAGATCGGCAATGAACTGATGACCGCTTTCATTGCAGGTCAGCGGTGTGTCGAGAGCGGCGGCGTGACTGGTAAGCGGCAGCGCCGCGGTGGTCAGCGCGAGGAGTGCTGAGAAAAACAGGCATTTCATAAGCGTGAATAACGACCTGCGTTCGATGTAGTGTGTTCGCAACGGGTGGCGGCCAAATGCCGCGACCCAAAAAACGCTGCGCATCGAAGTGATCCGTCATGACAGGCGCAACTGGATTCGCACTTTAACGTGATTCGGCATACTTTGCCCACCAGCCGGCACTTGAGGGGCACGCGAGGCCTTAAGAAAACGTTAAGGAATAAAGCACGCTTTCGCGATCCCGTATATATTTCCGGGTTATGAATTCCCTACCAAAAATTCCGTCGAACGTTCCGGCCCCGAGGACATGGGATGCGCGGCTCGCCCGCCGGCTTGTCACGCCGCTCGTCAACACGTGGGTTACGCCGAACCATCTGACCACGCTGCGCCTGCTGATCGGCGTGGCGGGCGCGCTGTGCCTCGCTCGCGGCGGATTTGCCTCAGCCAATGCGGGCGCCTTTCTGATCGTGCTGTCGAACTTCGTCGACCATACCGACGGCGAGCTCGCGCGCATCGGCGGAAAATCGAGCCGGATCGGTCATTTTTACGATCTGGCTTGTGACGCGCTCGTGACCGTCATGCTGTTCGTCGGCATGGGAATCGGTACGACGTATGTCGGCGCATTGAAAGTTTCACCGGGATGGCTCGGCGCCGTGGCCGGCGTTGCGGTCGCCCTGATTTTCTTCCTGCGTATGCGCATCGAGGACATGGCGGGCAAGGCGGGCACCAAACAGGCTTCGGTGGGCGGATTCGAAACCGAAGACGTGTTGTATCTGCTGCCCATTGTCACGCTGACGAGCGTCGTCACGCCGTTCGTGGTGGTGGCGTCGATTGGCGCGCCGCTCTTTGCTGCATGGGTCGTGGTCGATTACTGGCGCGTTTCGCGCCGCACTGCCCGGCTGGCGGCCGTCCCTGCCAAGCAACCTGAAACCAGTCAAATGTGGGCCAGTGAATGAGTATGCACGCCGAAGACGACGTGATCGCGCCAATCTCAGTTGAACGCTCGCCGGTTACGCCGGCCACGCCTGCGCCGAATGCCGATCGCGCGGTGGCGAGCCGTACGCGGACTTTCAACACGCAGCGGCTCTCCAGGGATTTCGCCGAGCAGGGCGCGTTCCTGTATCTGGAAGATTTCCTCGCGCCCGCAGTCACTGACCAGCTCGTGCAGAGTGCGCGCGGTCTGCTCGACGAAGTGAACCGCAACTATCTGCCGGGTCACAAACAGGGCGGCAGCGTGAGCCGCCATACGATCGACCGCCTCGCGCCGTTCATCGCCGAGCTGTACCGGTCGAAGGAACTGATCGGCTGGCTCGAGCAACTCAGCGGCGACAAGCTGCAGGTGTCGCCTGAAGACGATCCGCACGCGTATGCGCTGTATTACTACACGCGGGCCGGCGACCACATCGGCTGGCACTACGATACCTCGTACTATGACGGCCGCCGCTACACGTTGTTGCTCGGCGTGATCGACGAATCGTCGTGCCGGCTCGACTACGAATTGCACACACGCAATCCGGACGTGCCGGACCAGCCGGGCTCGGTGCAGATTCCGCCGGGCGGCCTGGTGTTCTTCGACGGCGACAAGCTGCGGCATCGCATCACGCCGGCTGGCGCAAACGAAATGCGCGTGTCGCTGACTTTCGAGTACGTCACCGATCCGAATATGCGGCCGTGGCGCCGTTTCATCTCCAATATGAAGGACGCGATCGCGTACTTCGGTTTCCGTCAGGTCTTCAGTCAAATGACGAAGCGCGGCAAGGGCCACGCATGACACGCGCGGCCCTGATTCTGCTGTCGATCGGGACGGCGCTGTTTGTCGGCCTGCTCGCGTGGCAGGGCTTCGGCTCCGTTGCCTCGGCGCTGGCCGCGGCAGGCTGGGGGCTCGTGCTGGTCGCGGCGTTCCACCTCGTGCCGCTGGTACTCGATGCCGGCGCGATCGCGGTGCTGTTCCGGCGCCGGCACGACGGTGTGCATCATGACGTTACGCTGCGCGATGCGGTGTTCTCACGCTGGATCGGCGAATCGGTGAATAGCCTGTTGCCGGCCGGCCAGATCGGCGGCCCCGTGGTGATGGTGCGGCAACTGTCCCAGCGCGGCATGCGCATGCGCGACGCGGCGGCCGCCATTACCGTCAGCACGACGGCGCAAGCAGTCGCGCAAATCGTTTTCGCGCTGCTCGGGCTGCTGCTGTTCGGCGCTTACGCCGCGCACGGCGCGCTTCACAATCTGCGAACCGCCACGCTCATTGCCACCGGCGTGCTGGGCGCGATGATCGCGGGCTTCTATTACGCGCAGCGGCGCGGTCTGTTCGGCCGTTTGCTGGGCGTGGTCTCCAAGGTGTTCGGCAAACGCGACTGGTCGTCGCTGATGACGCGCGCCGAAGCCGTCGACGCCGCCGTGCAGGGCATCTACCGCGAGCGCGGCCGCGTTGCGGCGAGCTTTGCGCTGAGCCTGGTGGGCTGGATCGTCGGCACGGTCGAGGTGTGGCTCGCGCTGCGCTTTCTCGGTCATCCGGTCGACTGGGTCGACGCACTGCTGCTCGAAAGTCTCGGGCAAGCGATTCGCGGCGCGGCGTTCATGATTCCGGGCTCGCTCGGCGTGCAGGAAGGCGGCTATCTGCTGCTCGCGCCGCTGGTGGGCCTGCCGCCGGACGCGGCGCTGGCGTTGTCGCTCGCCAAGCGCGCACGTGAAATCCTGCTGGGTTTGCCGGGACTGCTGGTGTTGCACTTCAGCGAACGAAGCTGGCAACGGCGGCGCGCCACCGGGCGCGTACCGGTTGTCGATTAATCTCCGAATTTTTTCAAAGGACTGCGCATGCGTGCCATCATCCTCGCAGCGGGCCTAGGCCTGCGTCTCCAGCAACCGCCGCAGGCACAGTTCCCGAAGTGCCTGTTGCAGTTCGACGGCATGAGCCTGCTCGAACGGCATCTGCAGATGCTTGAAACCGCCGGCGTGACCGAGGTCGTGCTGGCGCTCGGTTTCCAGCCGGAATCGGTGCAGGCGGAACTGGAGCGCATCAACTGGCCGCATAAGGTGGAAACCGTGCTGAACCCGCGTTACGACCTGGGTAGCGTGCTGACGGTGCACACGGTGGCCGAGGCGCTCACGCGCGGCGGCGACGTGCTGCTGATGGATGCCGACGTGCTTTACGACGAGCGCATTCTGAACGCGCTGGTGGCGGGCGAAACGGTCAACCGTTTGTTGATCGACCGTGATTTTGAAGCGGGCGACGAGCCCGTCAAGCTGTGTCTGAAAGACGGCGTGCCGGTCGAGTTGCGCAAGCAGCTCGCCGTCAATCTCGAGTACGACACCATCGGCGAATCGGTGGGATTCTTCCGTTTCCGCCAGGAAACCGCGCAACGTTTCACGCAGATCGTCGCGGGTTACGTCGAGAGCGGCCGGGCCAACATGCCGCACGAAGAAGCGGTGCGCGACCTGCTGCTCGAGCGCAGCCAGGTATTCGACACGGCTGACGTGACCGGCTCGCCGTGGATCGAGATCGACTTCCCGAACGACGTCGCTCGCGCCAGCACCGAAATTCTGCCGTCGTTGCAGCCGCTGGTCAGCGCGTCACGCTGAGTTCTGCTTCGGCATTTGTTTTTGAAGTGCTTCTGAATGGCATGATGAGCCGGCTATATTCCGGCTCATCATCGCATCGCGTTTTTGTCCTTTTTTACTCCTGTTTTTCGTAGGCTGTGCCGCGTCGTTGCGCGCTCAACTATTCGGTACCGGATAGCAAGCCGCGATTAGCGAATGCCAAAGGACACTGTTTAGCAACATCTGTTGTCGTTGCAGTGCGATAATTGCCGCTTTACACCGGCGGCCTTGCAGCCCGCCGTCATGCCAATGCCTCTCGCTTTAGGCACTTTCATTGTTCCGCTGATCGTCGCATGTGCGATGTTCATGGAAAACGTGGACGGCACGGTCATCGTGACGTCGCTGCCAGTTCTGGCGCGCGATCTCGGCCAGGACCCCATCACCCTCAAGCTCGCCGTGACGGCGTATGTCATCGGCCTCGGCGTCTTCATTCCGATTTGCGGCTGGGTTGCCGACCGCTTCGGCTCGCGCACCGTGTTTCGCACGGCAATTGGCATCTTCATGGCCGGCTCGCTGATGTGCGCGGCGTCCACTTCGCTTGGCACCTTCGTGGTTGCGCGCTTCGTGCAAGGTGTCGGCGGCGCGATGATGGTGCCGGTGGGGCGCATCATTATTTTCCGCTCGGTGCCCAAGTCGGACTTCATCCGCGCGGTCAACTATCTGACCGTGCCCGCGCTGCTCGGGCCGGTCGTGGGGCCGCCGCTCGGTGGCTTCATTACGACGTATCTGCACTGGCGCCTGATTTTCTTCATCAACATTCCGATCGGTTTGCTGGGGATCTGGCTCGCGAACAAACACATCGCCAACGTGCGCGAAGCGCATCCCGGCCGGCTCGACTGGACCGGTTTCGTATTGTCGGCGAGCGGGGCGTCGCTATTTATGCTGGGGCTCTCGCTGGTTGGCGGCGGACTGGTGTCCAATACCGCATCGATCGGCATGTGCGTGATTGGCGTGGTGTTGCTGGTGATTTACGTGCTGTACGCGAACCGCGTCGAATTGCCGGTACTCGATTTGCGGCTGTTGCGCATTCCGAGCTTTCACGCGAGCGTGGTGGGCGGCTCGCTGTTTCGCATCGGTCTCGGTGCGGTGCCTTTTCTGTTGCCGCTCGCGTTGCAGGAAGGTCTGGGCATGACAGCGTTCAAGTCCGGATCGATCACCTGCGCGTCAGCGTTCGGCTCGATCTTCATGAAGGCGGCCGCGTCGCGCATTCTCGGCCGCTTCGGTTTCCGCACGGTGCTGATGTTCAACGCCGGTTGCGCGGGCCTCGCCATTGCCGTCTACGGGCTGTTCTTTCCCGGCACGCCGCATTGGCTGATCTGGTGTGTGGTGCTGTTTGGCGGCTTCTTCCCGTCGTTGCAATTCACGTCGTTGAATACCCTGGCGTACGCGGATATTTCAAGCCGCGACGTCGGCCGCGCGACGAGTGTGGCGAGCGTGATCCAGCAGATTTCCTTGGGGCTCGGGGTGACGATCGCCGGCATTGTGCTGCAAATCTCGCATAACGTGCAGGGTCATTCGTCTATCGTGTTCTCCGACTTCTGGCCGGCGTTTCTCGTGGTCGGCCTGTTCTCGTTCCTGTCGATTCCGGTGACCGCGCGCCTGCCGCCAGGTGCCGGCGATGAAATTGCCCGCGGCAGCAGAGGCACCGCGTGAGTGTTCGCGCTTGCGCGGGTTCTTTTGGTGCGGCGCGGCAGCTGGGTTCGGACTTAATTCGAACCGTCGCGGCTCACGATAATCGGCGTCGTCACGCGCGCGGTTTTTGTGTGCCGCAGCATGCACGCCATGCGCGCCACGGGTTCGCAAATGCCGGACCCGCATGTTATAAGCGCAAGGCAGCTTTCGTTCACGTCAGATGAAGAAGTCGTCTCGGAGGGGATCCAATGAAGTTGTTTCACAACGCCAAATCGTCCGTTAGCGGACTTGCGCTCGTCGCGCTCGTCTCCGTTTCAAGCGGCCTTCTCGAAGCCACGCCAGCCTTTGCCAAGGCGCCCGAGAAAGCGCAGCCGGCAGTTCTCACCGCTTCAGCCATTGCGGTCGCCGACAAGTACAGCGCCGACGCCGCGGAACAGATCTTCAAGGAAGGCGGCAATGCCGTCGACGCGGCAGTCGCGATTGCCTTCACGCTTGCCGTGACGTATCCGGAAGCGGGCAATATCGGCGGCGGCGGTTTCATGACGCTGTATGTCGACGGCAAGCCGTACTTCCTCGACTATCGCGAGCGTGCGCCACTGGCTGCAACGAAGAACATGTACCTCGACGACAAGGGCGAGGTCATCAAGGACATGAGCCTGTTCGGCTATCGCGCGGTCGGTGTGCCGGGCACTGTCGACGGTATGTGGCAGGCGCAACGCCGCTTCGGCAAGCTCAAATGGAAGCAGGTGCTTGCACCGGCGATTCACTACGCGCGCGACGGCTTCGTGGTCAGCGAGCAGTTGCAGCAACGCCGCGACGACGCAGCGAAAGACTTTGCCGGCAAGACCAACTTCGACACCTACTTCGGTAACCTGAAGCAGGGCGTGAACTTCAAGCAACCGGATCTCGCCGCCGTGCTGCAGCGTATTTCGGATCAGGGTGCGAAAGACTTCTACTCGGGCAAGACGGCGGATCTGATCGCGGCTTCCATGCGCGGTCACGGTCTGATTACGAAGGCCGATCTGCAGCAGTACAAGGCGGTGTGGCGTCAGCCGATCCAGGCAGACTGGAATGGCTACCACGTGATTACCGCGCCGCCTCCGAGTTCGGGTGGCATCGGTCTCGTGCAGTTGCTGAAGATGAAGGCCGACATCGCACCCGACTTCAAGGACGTCACACTTAATTCCGCGCAATACGTGCACCTGATTGCCGAAATCGAGAAGCGCGTGTTCGCCGATCGCGCGCAGTATCTCGGCGATCCGGATTTCTACAAGGTGCCGGTCGCACAACTGACCGACGACGCATACCTCGCGAAACGCGCAGCCGAGGTGAACCCGACTACGCCTTCGGATACGAAGAGCGTGCAGCCGGGTCTCGGCACGTCGATGCCGGAGAAGGCGGAAACCACGCACTTCTCGGTGATCGACAAGTGGGGTAATGCCGTGTCGAACACGTACACCATCAACGGCTACTTCGGCTCGGGCGTGGTGGCGGATCGCACGGGTATCGTGCTGAACGACGAAATGGACGACTTCTCCGCGAAGCCGGGTGTGCCGAACATGTTCGGCGTGGTGGGCAGCGACGCGAATTCGATTGCACCGAAGAAGCGCCCGCTGTCGTCGATGACCCCAACGATTCTCACGAAGGACGGCAAGGTATCGCTCGTGATCGGCACGCCGGGCGGCTCGCGCATCTTCACGTCGATCTTCCAGGTGATCAACAACATCTACGACTTCAACATGCCCTTGCAGGACGCGGTTGCGGCGATGCGTTTCCATCATCAACTGTTGCCGCCGAACACGATCTTCTGGGAGCCGTACAAGCCGATCGACGGCGAACTCGCCAAGCAGATCGAGGCGAAGGGCTACACGCTGAAGGGGCAGGATTTCAGCGGCGACATTCAGGCGATCAAGGTCAATGGCGACACGCCGGAAGCGGCAGCCGATCCGCGTGGCCGTGGTGTCACGCGGGTGATCCAGTGAACGCTTGAGTTGAATCGTTAAATAAAGCATCCGGGCGGCGCATCTTTGCGGATGCGCCGCAGGCAGAAAAAAGGCCTCGCACCCGATTGAGTGCGAGGCTTTTTTTATCCGTGAGCCAAACGCGCGTGAGGTTCTGTTGAGCCGCTCTGCAACGGCACGATCAGCTTGTTTGTTCGACCGGCGTCAAGGTCAATTCGAGTCGCTGCGCGCCGCGCAACACGGTCACGTTGACGGGCTTGTCGATACGCGACGCGTCGAGCGTGCGTTGCAGGCTATCGACGTCTTGCACCGCAAGCGTATCGATCGCGACGATCGTGTCGTCGGTGCGTAGACCGCCGAGCGCGGCCGGACTGCCTTTGACGATCTCCATGACGTGCACGCCGCTTGCCGAGTCCAGGCCGAAATAGCGCTGCACACGGCGCGACAGTGGCCTCGTGGTGCCGGCCACGCCGATGTACGCGCGCCGCACGCGGCCATGCGCGAAAATCTGCATGATGACCCACTTGGCCGTATCGATCGCCGTGGCGAAGCAGATCGACTGCGCGCCGGGAATGATCGCGGTGTTCACGCCGATCACCTGGCCGGCGGAATTGATCAGCGGGCCGCCCGAATTGCCGGGATTGAGCGCGGCATCGGTCTGGATCACGTCGTAGATCATGCGGCCCGAATTCGAGCGCAGCGAGCGGCCAAGCGCCGAGACTACGCCGGTGGTCACGGTTTGCGCGAGCCCGAGCGGATTGCCGACCGCGATTGCGATCTGACCGGCTCGCAGCTTCGACGATTCGCCGAGTTCGACGTGCGGCAGCGGCTCCGGCGAGCCGATGCGCAGGACGGCCAGATCGCTGCCGGGATCGTCGCCGACCAGATCGGCGTCGAATTTCGCGCCGTCGGCGAGTGTCACCGTGATGTGGGTGGCGCCATGCACGACGTGGCTGTTGGTGAGCAGATAGCCGTCGGGCGTGAACAGAAAGCCCGAGCCGGTGCCGCCGCGACTGTCGCGCCCGGCGGGGGCGCCTGGCAGCCGGCGTTCGACGGATATGAAGGCGACGGCCTGCTGAACGCGTTCCAGCGCGCCGATGACGGTGCGAGAATAGGCGTCGAGCAGGGCTTCGTCGGACAAAACGCTGAGTGGATCTGGCCCGGGGGCGTCGGATGCGGCGCGCGACAGGTCATCGATGAAGCGTGGACGGCTTCCCATGGCGATGCTCCGGATAAACGGAAATCCAGATGCGGGGCGGTGGAAGGGTTTTCAAGTGCCCACGCGGCGGGGGCGAGGCCCGGCTCCGGGGCACTTTCCCGTGCCGGGCGACGCCCGCTTCAACGCCAGCCTCAATGCCAGCCTCATGCCAGCCTCAATGTCCGCTGCGCCATCCAAGCCCGTCCGGCGCTACCATGTGAACAAGGAGGTAGCCCATGAACTCGCCTACCACGTCAGCCGCAGCCTCTGCGTCGTCAAGTGTGCGAACCGACCCGGCGGAGCCGGCCGGCCCACGGATCGAATCGCTGAGCGCCATCACGCTCGCCACTCACAATATGCCGCGCGCGGTACTGTTTTACGAAGCGCTGGGTTTTCCGATCAAATTCGGCGGTTCGAACGAAGCGTTCACGTCGTTCGCATTTGGCGGCTCGTATCTGAACCTGATTGTCGACACCCGTGCCCCGGTGAACTGGTGGGGCCGTGTGATCCTCTACGTCTCGGATGTCGACGCGCTCTACCGGAAGGCGCTGGCGGCGGGTTTGAAGCCGTCGCTCGAACCGTCCGATGCGCCATGGGGTGAGCGCTATTTTCACATTACCGATCCCGACGGCCACGAACTCAGCTTTGCGAAGCCGCTGCGTTAGGACCTGGGCAGCCGCGCAAAAGTCGCTATCATGGCTCACCACCCGTCGCGCAGGCCGCGGGCGAATCCATCGCAGCAACGCGTGGCCGCCGCACCGGTAACACGGCTGACACCTCGCGCTTCGATAATCGAACCCGTTCGCGACACGCATGCGCCGCGCGCCTAACCATTTCCGTTGCCAGGAGAGTCCTAATGAAAGAGCTGGATCCGAGACCCGAGGCCGAAGTCATGGCAGAACGGCAACGCCGTTTCGAGGAAGACCTCATCGACGCGTACGACGAAGAGCTCGAAATGGAGGTCGACGACCGTATCATCGACGGCGCGGACGGCTTCTCGCCCGAACATCGCGAGGCGCGCAAGGTGTACTTCCGCGAGCTGTTTCGTCTGCAGGGCGAACTCGTCAAACTGCAGGACTGGATCGTGCAGACCGGCCATCGCCTGGTGGTGATTTTCGAAGGGCGCGACGCAGCGGGCAAGGGCGGCGCGATCAAGCGCATCACGCAGCGGCTCAATCCGCGCGTGTGCCGCGTGGCGGCCTTGCCGGCGCCGAACAACCGCGAACGCACGCAATGGTATTTCCAGCGTTACGTGTCGCATCTGCCGGCGGGCGGCGAAATGGTGCTGTTCGATCGCAGCTGGTACAACCGCGCGGGCGTTGAACGCGTAATGAATTTCTGCACCGACGACGAGTACGAAGAGTTTTTCCGCTCAGTGCCGGAATTCGAAAAGATGCTGGCGCGCAGCGGCGTGCAGATTCTCAAGTACTGGTTCTCGATCACCGACGAAGAACAGGAAATCCGCTTTCAGAACCGCATCCACGATCCGCTGAAGCAGTGGAAACTCAGTCCGATGGATCTGGAAAGCCGGCGCCGCTGGGAAGCGTATACGCAGGCGAAGGAGGTCATGCTGCAGCGCTCGCACATTCCCGAAGCGCCATGGTGGGTCGTGCAGGCGGTCGACAAGAAGCGCGCGCGCCTGAACTGCATTCACCATCTGCTGAGCCAGGTGCCGTACCACGAGATCGAGCATCCGATGGTCGAATTGCCCGCGCGGGTTTATCACGACGAGTACAGCCGCCAGCCGGTGCCGCCGTCGATGATCGTGCCCGAGATTTATTGAGCGGGCTGCGGGTTGCGGGTTTCGGCCCGTCAGGTGGGATAAAAAAAGCGCGGCAAAAACCGCGCTTTTTTTGCGTTCGCTGCAACCGGGCTTGCCCCGGCTACAGCGGTTCCGGCGCTTTCAGCCGATTCAGAACAGCATCCTGAACAGCCAGTACAGGCCGGCCGCCAGCGCGATGGAAACCGGCAGCGTCAGCACCCAGGCGAGGATCAGGCTGCGCACGGTGCCCCATTGCAAGCCGGAGCCGTTGGCCGCCATGGTGCCGGCCACGCCGGATGACAACACGTGTGTGGTCGAGACCGGCAAGCCGTACATGTCGGCCGCGCCGATCGTCAGCATCGCGACCACTTCAGCCGATGCACCCTGGCCGTAGGTCAGATGCTGCTTGCCGATCTTTTCGCCGACCGTGACGACAATGCGCTTCCAGCCGACCATCGTGCCGAGACCAAGGGCGATGGCGACCGCGACCTTGACCCACGTCGGGATGAACTTGGTGGCGTGATCGGTTTGCGCCTTGAAGTTGTCGATCGCCTTGGCATCGTCCGACGAGAAGGCCGGCTGCTTGCTCTTATCCATCAGGCGAATCGCTTCGGACGCGACATACATATTGTTGCGCACGTTATCGACGATAGCTTGCGGCACGGCCGCCATCGATCCCGATGCACCGACCTGCTGGCCGATCAGCGTGGTGAGTTGCTGCAAGGCCGGCACGGTGGCGGGCGTCAACTGACGGGTACGCACGTACGCTTCGACGTCGGCGCGCGGATTGGCGGACGGCGCCACGCCTTGCGTGTACTTGCCGAGGATATCCGCGGCGTGTTGAGCCACGGCGATGAAAGTCTGCGTTTCCGCCGGCGTGACGGCCTTGTTCAGCGCATAAGCGGTCGGCACCGTGCCGATCAGGATCAGCATGATGAGCCCCATGCCTTTCTGCCCGTCGTTCGAACCGTGCGCGAACGAAACGCCCGTGCAGGTCAGAATCAACAGGCTGCGAATCCAGAACGGCGGCGGCTTCTTCCCCTTTGGCTCCGCATACAGCGCGGGAATCCGCACGACGGCCTTGAGGATCAACAGCAGCAAGGCCGCAGCGACGAAGCCGATCAGCGGCGAAAACAGCAGGGACTTGCCCACACCGAGCGCCTGATTCCAGTCCACGCCGCTTGTGCCGTTCGCGCCGTGCATCATTTGATTCATCAGCCCTACGCCGATGATCGAACCGATCAGCGTATGCGAGCTCGACGACGGCAGTCCGAAATACCAGGTGCCCAGATTCCAGATGATTGCGGCGATCAGCAGTGCGAAGACCATCGCGAAGCCCGCGCTGCTGCCCACCTGCAGAATCAGCTCGACGGGCAGCAGTTGCAGGATGCCGAATGCGACCGCGCCTGTTGAAGTCAGCACGCCGAGGAAATTCCACGCGCCGGACCAGACCACCGCAAGGTTAGGCGCGAGTGAATGGGTGTAGATCACGGTAGCGACTGCGTTGGCCGTGTCATGAAAGCCGTTGACGAATTCGAAGCCGAGCGCGATCAGGAGCGCAACGCCGAGCAGGAAATAGGGCAATACCGAGCTTTCACGAACCGGTTGTAGATCGCTTGCCAGGTGCATGGCGCAATACACTGCACCGATCGCAATCACGACGAGGAAAATGATGAGGCCAATACTGCGCCCCTTTTCTTCTGCTGCGCCCGGTTGCGGGTACGAGAGTTCCGGCATGGCATATGCCCCAAAAAGGTTATCGCGGAACTGCCGATCCTGCGGTGCCTGTGTGACGCAATGATGACGATAGCGTGACAGCTATGCGGGCCCGGATTCGCGAGAAGGGTGTGGAGGCCGTCGCTGCGGGGTAAGCTGCAGATTGCACGGCGCGCAATAATGATAAGTGGTCCGAAAATAACTAGGCATGAAATGCACGGTGTGCCATGGAATGGCGAGTCCGTTTCAACTCCCGCCAAGCCCGCGTGCAAGCTCGTATGGCATAGCGCGATTCAGGATGTCCGAGGAGGTGCACTACGGATAGCCGCTCATGCAACGTGCATTTTCTGCCGGACATCCTCGTGCAGTTTAGGTGACGCGACGGCGGATATCCACCGGGACCTTTTTTTGCTAGGCTGACATAAATGGGCCTTTGAAGGACGTGCAGTGATGCAAGCAAGTCGCAAGGTCGGTAAGCAGGCTGCGGATCGTGAGCCGGCCGAAGCAGAGCAATCTGCCCAAGCGGCCTTTGCGTCGTACGCGGCGCCGCTTGTCGATGCGGCGATCGAACATGCCAGTGAGGTGCATGAAGACGCGTCGCCCGAAGCGCTGCACAAACTGCGCGTGTCGCTGCGGCGGCTGCGCTCGTTGTGGTGGGCGTTCGAACCCTTGCTGGAAAAAGGTGGGAATACGCGCCAACGGGCGCTGTACAAGTATCTGGCTACGGCAGCCGGCAAGACGCGCGACTGGGACATTCTGATCGCGTTGATTGCCGGCAACGAGCCTGTTGCGCCCGAGTTGTCGCCGCAACTCCAGGCAGTGCGCGGCGACGCGTTGGCGACAAGTCGCGAAACGCTTTCAAACGCGGATGTCAAACGTCTGTTGCAAGACGCGCTAAGCAGCGCCAGCAAGGAATTGAACACGGCTCATGAGCGGGTGCCGCTGCAAACGTTCGTCGATCAACGGGTGGCTGCTTCTGAACGTTCGCTAAAAAAACGCATAAAAC
This sequence comes from Paraburkholderia sp. BGA-UO-ETr-F12, assembly GCF_059567945.1. Classification (NCBI taxonomy): domain Bacteria; kingdom Pseudomonadati; phylum Pseudomonadota; class Betaproteobacteria; order Burkholderiales; family Burkholderiaceae; genus Paraburkholderia; species Paraburkholderia sp. BGA-UO-ETr-F12. Next base: position 203,133 of record NZ_JCAQOZ010000064.1, read on the forward strand.
GCGCGTCTCGCGCGAAGCGCTCCAACTACACCGCCTTCCACGACGTCAGAAAGGCCGGAAAAAAAGTGCGCTATCTGCTCGAGTTTTTCGAGCCGGTTTTGAGCGGCAACCACAAACGCGTGCTGAAGCGGTTGAAGCGGATTCAGAAGCGTTTTGGTGCGCTCAACGATATTGTCGCGAGCGAAATGCTGTTGCGCGACAACGTGGACTTGCTAGCCGGATCCGGCGACACCGACGCAGCGCTTCGCTGGTTCAGGAAGGAGCGCAAACGCCGGATGCGCGCGGCAGCGGGACTGCTGCGCAAACTGTAATCCGGCGCGGCGGGCGGCCGCGTGCCCAGGCGAGGCGGCCCGGGTAAGCCGATTGGCTATGCGTCGGGATTGATCCGCCGGCTTGACCTTTTGCGAAGGAGGCGATGCGCACGTGGCACATCCAACGCTTTCGCGGCGGCGACGGTTGCGATTCATGTCGCGCGCCGGTGGGACCGAGGTGGCGCGCTACGTCGGCAACCATCCGTTTTTTGCGGGCGTGGCCGGCACGCTGGTTGCCGTGGCGATGGCCGGTTTGACGCTGCTGACGCTGAGCAGCGGCCGCGCCGACGCGCTCGATCATGCGCGCGAAACGGCGCAAAACCTCGTCTCGATCATTTCCACCGATCTCGAACGAAATGTCGAGATTTACGATTTATCGCTGGAGGCAATGGTGGACGGGGCACGCGATCCCGGCACGTGGACCCTGCCTTCCGGCTTGCGGCGGGCCGTGCTGTTCGATCGCGCAACCACCGCGGCCTACCTTGGCGGCGCCTATGTACTCGGCCCGGACGGCCGGGTGCTCGCCTCGCAGAACGACGAGATCGACGCCTCGGTGAGCCTGGGCGACCGCGACTACTTTCTGGTGCATCAACGCAATCCGGTCGCGGGGCTCTATCTGTCGCACCCGTACCGCTCGCGGCTGCGCGACGGCAAGCTGTCGATCGGTCTCACGCGGCGCATCAATGAAGCCGATGGCAGGTTTGGCGGCGTTGCGCTGCTGGCGATACGCATCGAGTATTTTCAGCATCTGCTGGACCGGATCAACACCGGCGAACTGGGCTCCGTGTTCATCGTGATGGACGACGGTACCTTGCTCGCGCGCAAGCCGTTTTCCTCGCGCGATATCGGCTCGAGCATAGCGAGGTCGCCGACCTTCCAGGTGATGGCCGCGCATGACTCGGGCTCGTATATCGCCATCTCGGCGGTGGACGGCGTGCGCCGGATGTTCACCTACGCACGTGTGCCGGGCACGCCGCTGATTGCTGCGGTTGCGCCGTCCGTGGATGAAGTGCTCGCACCGTGGCGGCGTCGCAGCACGATTGTCGGCGTGTTGACGCTTGCTTTCGGCGCGGTGTTCGTGATGGTCTCGTGGCTGCTTGCTTTCGCGTTACGCGACAAATCCCGGGCGCAGGCGGCGCTGATGCGACTGGCCGCGACCGACCCGTTGACCGGCCTGAGCAATCGCCGTGTGCTCGACAAGCGTCTCGATGAAGAATGGCGGCGCGCGCGGCGCTCGGGGCAGTCGCTATCGGCCTTGTTCATCGACATCGATCATTTCAAGCATTTCAACGACGTCTACGGCCACGCAAGCGGCGACGAGGCGCTGACCGCCGTGGCCGAATGCATCTCCGCGACGGTGCTGCGTCCGGTCGATCTGGTGGCGCGCTACGGCGGAGAAGAGTTCGCCGTCATCCTGCCGGATACCGCAGCCGAAGGCGCGCTCAACGTCGCGGAACAGATTCGCAGCAAGGTCCAGAGTCTGCGAGTCGTGCATCACGACGGTGAGGTGATTGCTGTCACGGTAAGCATCGGTTGCGCGACCTGTGTGCCGGCGGACGGCGCGAACGCGCTCGATCTGCTGGCCGCTGCCGACAGGCAGCTATACGCGGCCAAGGCGGCAGGGCGTAACCGGGTCAGCTCAGCGGTGTCGGCGAGAAGTTCGATGGCGCAAAACCCGTCGCGATGAACCGTGGCGTGTGACGGCAACGCGTTGTGTGAGACAGCGCTCGCGCGTCGGGCTGGTTGATCGCTGATCGTTCAGGGACCTGTCCAGGCGCCTTTGCCGCGCCGGGGGGCGAAGCCGCGTAGCGTCACCGTGCCGCCTGCCTCGGCGTGCGATGCGGGTGCGCGTCTGCCCTTAGTCGCATCGTCCACCGACTCTGATGGCTCGACGGGAAACCCGCGCCTTTGCCAGGCATCGAGGCCACCCCTCAGGGCGCGAATCCGCGTATAGCCGTTCAGGCGCATGCGGCGTGTGATCTCCACAGCGGTTGCGCTGTCCGGACAGATGCAATAAATCACCATGTCATATGCGAGCAGCGCACCGTCGACCTGTTCAGGCGAGTGCGGGTCGAGCGCGAGCGCACCGGGAAGCGGGCGCGGCGCTTCGCCTGCCGATGCGGCTGGGCGGGCATCCAGAATCTTGCGCGGCATGATGCGGCGCCATCCGCGTGAGGCCGCGGGTGCCTGCGAGGCGCTCGCGGAGTCGGCATCCGCGAGACGGCGCCGTTGCTGCAGGCGGTACAGCAAATACATCAATGCCGCGGCCAGCAGGACGTCGATCACGGTGCCGCCGCGCGCTCTGACGACGGCGAGTAGCATATGCAACTGCCGTTCCGCCGCGGCGCCGCCAAGTAGCCAGAAGGTCGCCCACGCCAACGCGCCGACGAGATCCCACATGGCGTAGATGCGACTGTCCACGGCGGTCGTGCCCATGAGCGGCGGGGTGATGAGTCCCAGTCCGGGGACAAACTTCGAGATCGACACGAGCGGCACGCCGAAGCGTTCGAATAGCGAGCGAGCCGAATCGAGCCTGGAATCGACCACCGGAGAGATTCGGCTCAAGGCGGCGATCAGCTTGCGTCCGTAGATGCGGCCCGCGGCGAACCATGTGCCGTCGCCGATGAGCGCGCCGAGCACCGCGGCCAGCAGGATCGGCCAGAAAGACAAGGTGCCGGCGGCAATCGCGGAGCCCGCGAAGAGCAGGATGGGAACCGCGGGGATCGGCAGCCCGAGGCGTGTCAACAGAACGTTGAGAAAGACGACTGCGCCGCCCCAGGTTGAAACCGCCGCCGACGGAAACGCTACCAATTGCGGAACTCCTGTTGTGTTCGATTGACCACGCCGTTGTGGCGGGTTCTATTTTGATCAGGATACTCGATGGATGTTGCCGAAGCACCGGCTGCTCCTACCTGACTGCCAGCCAGATCCATGCCTGATTGGAGCCGGTATTCCGTCAAGCTGACGGGGCCGCCGAACTGTTGGCGGGTACTTTCTCTGCAATTTCGTTCAAGACGGCACGCGTTGGCCGCCCTTAATCTGCCTGCTCAGATACAGGAACAGGACAGCAGCATGAATTCACGCTATGTCGGCTATGTGTTTTGCGCGCTGGCGATGATCGGGGTTGGCAGCACGGTTGTCGTCAGCAAATCGATCGCCAGCGGATTGCCGCCGTTCAGCGCGACCGCGTTGCGGTTTGCCATCGCGTTTCCCCTATTTGTGCTGGTGATGCGCTGGCGGGGCGTGCGCTGGCCCCGTCTCGACCGGCACGATACGGTGCTCGTGATTGCCCAGGCGGGGGCGGGCAGTGTCGGTTATACGGTGTTGCTCATCAGCGGGATGAAGCTCGCCTCGGCCGCCGATGCGGGCGTGATTGCAGGCACCTTGCCTGCCGTGTGCGGCATGATCGCCATGCTCGCGCTGGGCGAACGCCCCGCGCCCGCCTTGATCGGCGCGATTGTTCTTGCCACCTTGGGCGTGCTGGTGTGTACCGTGCGTCTCGACGATTTCGCCGCGCCGCATGCAGCCCGTTCGCTGGTCGGCAATGCGCTGGTGTTTGCGGCGATCGTTTGCGAGGCGCTCTTCATTCTGCTCAATCGCAAGTTGCACACGCCGATCGCGCCGCTGCCGCTGTCGGCGTTGATGTGCGGCATTGGTTTCGCGGTGGCGCTCGTGCCGGCGTTCTTCGAGCGGCCCTGGAGCGTGCCGTTCAGTCCGGACGCCCTGGCCGGGGTGCTGTATTACGCGCTGGTGCCGACCGTGGCCGGTTTCGTTCTCTGGTATGCGGGTGCTGCGCGCATCAGCGGTGCCGAAGCCGGACTGATGACCGCGCTCGTGCCGGTGAGCGCGGTGGCGTTGGCCGCTGCCGTGCTGCGGGAACCGGTCAGCGCGGCGCAGCTTGCGGGTGTCGCGTGCGTGCTTGGCGCCGTGCTGCTGGCCACCTTCGGCCAGATACGCACGGCGCGCCGTACGGCTCGCGGCACGGCCTGAGGTGGCTCAGGTATTGGGGATCGCCACCACCCCCGGATTGCCCACGATCGACAGAAATTCGCGACGCGTCGACGGATCGGTGCGGAAGGTGCCCAGCATGCGCGAGGTGACCATCGTGACACCTGCTTTGTGGACCCCTCGCGTGGACATGCATTGATGCGCGGCTTCGAGAATGACGCCGACGCCCGCCGGTTGCAGCACTTCGTTCAACGTATCGGCGATCTGCACGGTCATCTTTTCCTGGATCTGCAGACGCTTGGCGAAGGCATCGACGAGGCGCGCCAGCTTCGAGATGCCGACCACCCGATGCTCGGGCAGATACGCAACGTGTGCACGCCCGATGATCGGCACCATGTGGTGCTCGCAATAGCTTTCGAAGCGGATATCTTTCAGCACGATCATTTCGTCGTAGCCGTCCACTTCGGAGAAGGTGCGGGCCAGGATTTCGCGCGGGTCGACCTGATAGCCGGCGTAGAACTCCTCATAGGAGCGCACCACGCGTGCCGGCGTATCGAGCAGGCCTTCGCGCTCGGGATTGTCGCCGGCCCAGCGCAATAGCACGCGTACTGCTGCTTCAGCTTCTTCGCGGCTGGGGCGGTCCACTGCCGCTGCGGGTTTGGTTTTCTTTGCTTTGCTGCTGGCCATCCGTCGCTCCTCCGGGGGCGCGCGTCGACGCTAGACGGGGCGCGCGGGTTCAATGAGTAGCGGCCATTGTTCCATGTTTTGCGCCGTATCGTGTCGATGCCCCTTTCGCTGACGGGGCGTGAACTTACTTTGGCCACTCGTCCATAGCGTCGTTGAAGAGTTCGGCGACGATGCCGCGCAGCCAGCTCGCGCGCGGGTCGTTATGAAACTTGCGATGCCAGTGTTGCCGCAGATCGAAGCGCGGCAACGGCAGTGGCGGCTCGACCAGCGTGATCGACGCATGCTCCGACACGTACGCGAAGCCGATGGCGTGCGGCACGGTGGCGAGCAGATCGGTGCGCGCGAGGATGAACGGCAGACTCATGAAGTGAGGCGTTTCGAGCACTGCGCGGCGCTTGATGCGTTTCTTTTCCAGGTAGTGTTCGAGGACTTCCTGGCTGCGTCCTTCGGCGCGCACTACGGCGTGGCCTGACGCCACGTACTGAGGCAGCGTGAGCGGCGCTTTCGAAAGCGGGTGCCCTGTACGCATCAGGCAGATGAACCGGTGGGTGAAAAGCCGTTGCTGGAAGAAGTTGTTGCCTGACAGGTCGGGGAAATAGCCTACGGCGAGGTCGACGTCACCCGATTCGAGCCCGCGTTCCACGTGCGAGGGCGGCAGCGACACGGAGCGCAGATTCGCTTGCGGCGCGCGTTCGGCGAAGAGTTGCAGCAGCCGCGGCAGGAAGACGATTTCGCCGACGTCGGAGAGCGCGATGGAGAACGTATGGGTGCTGGTGGCAGGATCGAAGTCTTGTACGTCGAGCATGCCTTTTTCGATCCGCAGCAGCGCGTCGCGAGCGGCGGGGAGGATGGCGAGCGCGCGCGGCGTGGGTTCCATGCCTTTTGACGTTCGCACGAAGAGCGGGTCGTCGAAGTATTCTCGCAGGCGGCCTAGCGCGGTGCTTACGCGGGGTTGGCTGACACCGAGCTGGTCCGCTGCGCGGCTTACGTTGCGGGTGTCTTCCATTGCTACGAGGTAGGGGATCAGGTTTAGATCCAGGGTTGTGTCGGGCATTGGGGGGTTTTTTGCCTGCGGCGGGTGTTTTGGGGTATTTCCTCGTTGGATAAAGGGTAGCTTAATAATCTGGATTCTGGATAGAGGGTGGGGCCTGCTTGGTGGGTTTGCTGTTGATCTGGATTTTTGGGCGTTGCCCCGCTGGGTTCGTGGTCTGTTCTGCTGTTGGTCTTTTGGCCTTTCCTTGTTTTGTTAGTGGTCTATTAGTGTTGCCCCTGTGCGGGGCGGCACTTACTTTCTTTGCCGCCGCAAAGAAAGATAAGCAAAGAAAGCGGCTTCACCCCGCAAGCTCATAAGCGGGTCCCCCGCGCAGCCACGGTAGTGGTGCATCTGGAATCTGTCGCCTCGCACACTCCGCCTCAGTGACAAGGCAGTCATACCTCCGGCGGCGCTGCGCGCGCCGATACCCTGTTCATAAAACCGCCCTCCGGATTTTCGCTTCCGCGGTTTGCTCCGTTCCCTGACTCGTCGTTGCGTCGCTGCCACCGGGTTGCGGTTTCATTCTCCCAGTTGTCCCGTTCCCTGATTCGCTGTTGCCTCGCTGCGCCCTCGATGCCGTTTCGCTCCCGCGTTTGCCCCCGCGCCCTGAATCACCGCTGCTTCTGCTGTAAGCACAACCGCGGCAGCGGTCGCGATTGCACCGCGAATGCGACGCACGCCATTTCATTGAAGTGGGGTTGACCAATCAGAGCGGAGGCATCTCGCCGAGGCGCAGCCGACGGCCCCCGCTGCGCGAAGCGAAGCCACTGGTTTCCCAAGCAGCCCCGTCCGCGACGCACGCAGTGCGGAGTGGGAGCTGATGAGCGCCTTGTCGCTAACGCGGAGTGCGCGGGAACACGGATTCCAGATGCACCACTACCGCGGCTGTGCGGGGGACCCGCTTAAGAATTGGCGGTTTGAGCCGCTTTCTTTTGCCTACTTTTCTTTGCGGCAGGCAAAGAAAAGTAGGTGCCGCCCCGCACAGGGGCAACACTAATAGACCACGAACAAAACAAGGAAAGGCCAAAAGACCAACAGCAGAACAAACCACGAACCAAGCGGGGCACCGCCCAAAAATCCAGATCAACAACAAAACCGCCGAGCAGGCCCACCCCCACCTCCTATGATTAAGGGCAATCCCCAACCTTGACAACTCGCCCAAACGGCGACCATAATCGCCTCAACGTTCGCTAATCGAATCCATGTTCGCATATAGAACAAATCGACAACGAACAAACCAAAGGCGCCAGCCCGCATCCTTACCCGGCGAGCAGCCGCCAGCACAGGCCCGGAGACCGTCCTGCCCAAGCCCTTGCCTGCCAAGGCAAAAAGCAAACGCCCAGCGGCCCGCAGCGCCCCCAAAGGAACTTCGACATGATCAACAAGATTTTCGAGTCACTTCAGTCGGCGGTAGCCGATGTCCACGACGGCGCGACCGTCATGATCGGCGGCTTCGGCACGGCCGGTATGCCGTCCGAACTGATCGACGCACTCATCGAACAGGGCGCCCGCGAACTCACCATCGTCAACAACAACGCCGGTAATGGCGATATCGGCCTCGCCGCGCTGCTCAAAGCCAAACGCGTGCGCAAGATCATCTGCTCGTTCCCGCGTCAAACCGATTCGTATGTATTCGACGCGCTCTACCGCGCCGGCGAAATCGAACTCGAACTGGTGCCGCAAGGCAACCTCGCGGAACGCATTCGCGCAGCAGGCGCGGGGATCGGCGGGTTCTTCACGCCCACCGGCTACGGCACCAAGCTCGCGGAAGGCAAAGAAACCCGTCTGATCGACGGCAAGCACTACGTGCTGGAGTCGCCGCTACATGCGGACTTTGCGCTGATCAAGGCGTTCAAGGGCGACCGCTGGGGTAATCTGGTCTATCGCAAGACCGCGCGAAACTTCGGCCCGATCATGGCGAGCGCGGCGAAAACGGCCATCGCGCAGGTGTCGAAAGTGGTTCCGCTCGGTGAACTCGATCCGGAAAACATCATCACGCCAGGCATCTTCGTGCAACGTGTGATCGAAGTGCCGCAAGCGGTGCATCAAGCCGAACTTGCATCCGCGACCGCCGCCTGAGGAGAACGACATGAAAAAACTGACCCGCGATGAAATGGCCAAGCGCGTTGCCCAGGATATTCCTGAAGGCGCTTACGTCAACCTCGGCATCGGCGTGCCCACGCTAGTGGCCAATCACCTCGACGCCGGCAAGGAAATCTTCCTGCACAGCGAAAACGGCCTGCTCGGCATGGGCCCGGCGCCCGCAAAGGGCGAGGAAGACGACGAACTGATCAACGCCGGCAAGCAGCACGTCACGCTGCTCACGGGCGGCGCCTTTTTCCATCACGCGGATTCGTTCGCGATGATGCGCGGCGGCCATCTGGATTTCTGCGTGCTCGGCGCGTTCCAGGTGTCGGCGAAGGGCGACCTGGCGAACTGGCATACCGGTGCGCCCGATGCGATCCCGGCAGTCGGCGGCGCGATGGATCTGGCCATCGGCGCGAAACAGGTCTACGTGATGATGGAACACCTGACCAAGCAGGGCGAAAGCAAAATCGCGGCGGAGTGTTCGTATCCGGTCACAGGCGTGAATTGCGTCGACCGCATCTATACGGACCTGGCAATGATCGACGTCACCGATCAGGGGCTCGTGGTGCGCGAGATATTCTCGGACATCGATTTCGATGCGCTGCACAAACTGACGGGCGTACCGCTGATCGACGGCACGCAAGCGGCTCGCGCGGCCTGAGCATCGCGGCACAGGGCAGGCTTGCGGATAACTGCACGCCTTGCGCCACTAAACCGCCAAGCGGCGAAGCGGCCAAGCCGCTAGCGCAGCGAAACGCGCACGTCGCGCCCCGCGTCCCGCCGCCGTCGCGGGCCAAAGTGCGCGTGAGGCGCGCTTCCAGCACCTCACGCCGCTCGGGTAATGTCACGGCGCATCGCACATAGCGAGCCCGTACGCCCTATAGGACAGACGCGGCAACGACGCACATCCACCGCGCGGTCGCGGCGAAGTGCGGGGCACGATGCGCCGCAACGCCGTGTGCGGTACGCTCTCGTTAGATAGCGTGCAGGGATGCGCTTCGCGGCGTGCCCATGCAGCTTCGGCGAAACTCTTACTTTCGACTCCCTCATCGACGCCATCATGCTCGACTCCAGCGCCCGTCTGACCGGCCTTCTTTGCGGCACCCAGCCGATGAACGATATCTGGTCGCCGCGTGCCACGCTGCAACGGATGCTCGATGTCGAAGCCGCGCTCGCGCGCGCCACGGCCGCGCATAACGTGATTCCCTACCGCGCCGTAGCCGCGATCGAGGGCGCCTGCCATGCGGATCAACTCGACGCCAACGCGCTTGCGCGCGACGCGGCGCTCGGCGGCAATCTCGCGATTCCGCTCGTCAAACAACTTACCGCGCGCGTCAAAGCGGCGGACGCGGAGGCATCGAAGTACGTCCATTGGGGCGCGACGAGCCAGGACATCATCGATACGGCGACGGTGCTGCAATTGCGCGACACCTTCGATCTGCTCGACAGCGGCCTGCAAACCACCTGCGACGCGCTGGCGAAACTCGCGGCCACCCACCGCGCGACGCCGATGATCGGCCGCACCTGGCTGCAGCAGGCGCTGCCGATCACGCTCGGTCTGAAATTCGCGCAGTGGCTCGATGCACTGCTGCGTCATCACGAGCGGCTCGATGCGTTGCGCGCGCGCGTGCTGGTGCTGCAATTCGGCGGCGCGGCCGGCACGCTGGCGAGCCTGCGCGACGCGGCGCCACAAGTCACGCAATCGCTGGCGCAGGAGCTCAAGCTGGCTGTGCCCACCTTGCCGTGGCACACGCAGCGCGATCGCATCGCCGAAACCGCATCGCTGTTCGGCATGCTGATCGGCACGCTCGGCAAAATCGCGCGCGATATCTCCTTGCAGATGCAAACCGAGATCGACGAACTGGGTGAACCTGCCGCGGCCGGCAAGGGCGGTTCGTCGACCATGCCGCACAAACGCAATCCGGTTGGCTGCGCCGCTGTGCTGACGGCCGCGACGCGCGCGCCGGGGCTGGTGGCCACGGTGTTCGCCGGCATGGTGCAGGAGCACGAGCGCGCGCTCGGCGGCTGGCAAGCCGAATGGGACGCGCTGCCGGATCTCGCGCGCCTCGCGGGCGGCGCGCTCGCCAACATCGCACAGATCGCGGCGGGGCTCAACGTGAATGTGCCGCGTCTGGCCGCCAATCTCGACGTCACGCACGGCCTGATCCTCGGCGAAGCGGTCATGCTCGCGCTCGGCGACAGCATCGGCCGGCTCGATGCGCATCATCTGGTCGAGCGCGCCTCGAAAGCGGCCATCGCCGAACACAAGACACTCTTCGACGTGCTCGCGGCGGACGCCGCCGTGACCGAACATCTTTCGATCGAGCGCCTGAAGCAACTGCTCGATCCCGCTCAATACGTCGGCCAGGCGCACGCTTATGTGGACGCCGCGCTGGCACTTCATCACGCGCGCGCCAAACGCGCCCTTTCCAAGGAGTAACCGGCATGCCCTACGCCGCAGTCAACGGTACCGAGCTTCACTATCGAATCGACGGGGACCGTCACGGCCACGCGCCGTGGATCGTGTTGTCGAATTCGCTCGGCAGCGATCTGTCGATGTGGACGCCGCAGGTCGCGGCGCTGTCCAAACACTTTCGCGTGCTGCGCTACGACACGCGCGGCCATGGTCACTCGGAAGCGCCCAAAGGTCCCTACACGATCGACCAGCTGACCGGCGATGTGCTCGGTCTGATGGACTCGCTGAAGATCGCCCGCGCGAATTTCTGCGGTCTGTCGATGGGCGGCCTGACCGGCGTCGCGCTGGCCGCGCGTCACGGGAATCGTCTCGAACGGGTCGTGCTGTGCAACACGGCGGCGCGCATTGGTTCGCCGGAGGTGTGGGTGCCGCGCGCCGCAAGGGCCCGCACCGAAGGCATGCTCGCACTGGCCGACGCGGTCTTGCCGCGCTGGTTCACCGCCGACTACATCGAACGCGAACCCGTGGTGCTTGCGATGATCCGCGACGTGTTCGTGCACACCGACAAGGAAGGCTACGCATCCAATTGCGACGCCATCGACGCCGCCGACTTGCGGCCCGAAGTCCCCGGCATCAAGGTGCCCGCGCTGGTGATCAGCGGCACGCACGATCTGGCCGCCACCCCGGCACAAGGCCGCGAGCTGGCACAAGCGCTCCCGGGCGCGCGTTATGTCGAACTGGACGCCGCACATATTTCCAACATCGAGAGAGCCGAGACCTTCACGAAGACCGTGCTCGACTTCCTGACGGAGCAGAAATGAACGACGAAGACCGCTACGAAGCCGGACTCGGCGTGCGCCGCGCGGTGCTGGGCAGCGCGCACGTCGACCGGTCGCTTGCGAATCGCACGGAGTTGACCGACGAGTTCCAGAATCTGATTACCCGCTATGCGTGGGGCGAAATCTGGACGCGTGAAGGTTTGCCGCGTCACACGCGCAGTTTGCTGACCATCGCGATGATGGTCGCGCTCAATCGCAGCGAAGAACTCGCATTGCATCTGCGCGCCGCAAAAAATAACGGCGTGACGCGCGAGCAGATCAAGGAAGTACTGCTGCAAACCGCGATCTATTGCGGCGTGCCGGCGGCCAACTCGGCGTTTCACCTCGCCGATAAACTGTTCCGCGAAGACGACGCTGCAGCGGCAAAGCCTTAACAAAGTCCTGAAGCGCGCGTCACATAATGCGCGCTTCAGGCAATCCTGCTGGTATTCAGCACGGCGATGTCGGCCGGCACCTGCAAGCGCACCGCGCGCAACACCGTATCCTTGATGACCTCGCGCCAATGCGCGAGTGCGGCCTTGTCCATCAGCGGCTCGCCGAGAAACGCACCCAGCGTGTACTGATTGGCGTTATAGAAATAACCGAGCGACGCGATCATCAGGTACACGTCACGCGCTTTGACGTCGGCACGAAAGACGTTTTGCGCCTGGCCCGCATCGAGTAACTTCTGCACGACCGAAATGGCATAGCCGGAAATCTCCTTCAGCTTCGACGATTTCTTCGCGTGCTTGCCCTGGTGCAGATTCTCGCTCGATAGCAGCGTGACGAACTCGGGATGATCGAGGTAGTACTGCCAGACGAATTCGACCATCTGCTCGAGGCCATGCACAGGATCGCCCAGATCGAGATCGAGCCTGCTTTCGGCTTCGTTGAACTGCGTGTAGATCGTCTCCAGCACTTCGATAAACAACTGTTCCTTGCTGCCGAAGTAGTAATAGATCATCCGGTCGTGCGAACGCGCGGCCTTCGAAATACTTTCGATTCGGCCGCTTGCAAAGCCTTGCTTGGCGAAGACCTTGATGGCCGCTTTGAGAATCTTGGCGCGGGTATCTTGCGCCTGCTTCGCTCGGATACCGATGGCGCCCGGCTTACGGGCGGCAGTGGGACTCATGGCGGTCTCGGATCTCTTTGTTAGCGTCGGGTTGAACGGCCTGCGCCGCAGCCGCTAAGGCAAGCTCGGATAAGCTTGAGCGCGGCGCGTCCTCATCATACAGCCCATATTGCGCGTGAAGAAATGGTCGGCACGATCAGATGCTCGGCGTAGATCTGAAGCGCGATTCCTACGCCAATGCCGCGCCGCAGCATTCACATGCTCACCGGGAAACTCATTGCGCAGTCTATTTTGATCGAGTAGATTTCAAACAAGTTTGGTGTAGCGGATACTACACGAACGGTGAGTGGCCGCAACATGGAAAAATGCGGATCACGCGAAAGTCCCTTTGAATAGGGGAGATTCGTCAGCCGGGCAGGACCGATTGTAATGTCGTCGTATGGGAACCCCACCATGACAGAACATACGAAGGTCGATTTCGGTGCGGAGCGCGTCGACGGCGAAACCGCCTCGACACCAGGCCCGACCGTGCTCGAGAAAGCGATGCCGCGCAGCGAGCGAATGGCGTCGAACAAGATTGAATGCAATGCCTGCCCGGTGTTGTGCCAGATATCGGAAGGCCGCACCGGCGCGTGCGATCGTTATGCGAATGCGGATGGGCGGCTGATTCGCGTCGACCCTGTCGTGTTTCTGTCGCGCGCCGCGCGTTCGCCCGAAGCGATCGCGAATAGCGTGGAGTCTACGGTCGAATTTGGTGCATCGTCCGAAGTGCACGATCCTGCCGCGGAACAGGCGCTGTTCGTTACCGGCATCGGCGCATCCTCCACGTACCCCGACTACAAGCCCGCGCCGTTCATTGTTGCCTCGAAGCTCGACGACGTCGACATGATCACCGTCGTCACCGAGGGCATTTTCAGCTATTGCAGTTTCAAGGTGAAGATCGATACCGACCGCTTTCTCGGGCCGGAGCAATCGAACGTGCGTTGCCACGGCGAAATCGTCGGGCATGTGACGACCGCCGAGTACGGCTCGCAGATGCTGAGCCTGGGTGGCGTCCATCATCTGACCGGCGGCAGCAAGAAAGAAGGCCGCGTCACCTGCGACATGATGCTCGCGCTCGGCAATAAGGAAGCGGTGGAGCTGACCATCGACGGCGGTGCGAGTCTCACGATTCGCGCGGGCGCGGCGCCGATTGTCGACGGCGTGGAGGAGCGGCGTATGCGGGTGGGCTGTGGGTCGGCCACCATTGGCATCTTCGCCAAGCAGTGGTTCGGCCACGTCGACGAAGTGGTGGTGGTCGACGATCACATCACCGGCGTGCTGACCGAACACCAGGCGGGCCGCTGCCTGGGCATGACGCGTTCAGGTCTGAAGATTCGCGGCCGCAAATCGACTCCCGGCCGCTATTTTCAGGTCGCGAACCCCGGCACCGGCTGGGGCGGCACCGACATTCAGGACCCGCTGGCGATTGTCGAAGGTTTCGATCCCGCCGTGGCAAAACCGGGTATGCGCTTGCTGATGGTGTCGACCACCGGCGAACACGCGCAATGGTATGAGCTCGATCAGGACCTCGTGCCGCGTATCGCGGCCATGCCGGACGCCGTGCGTCGCACGGTCGAACGGATCGGCGAGAACTGCGAACCCTCGCTTACTACGGTGCTGTTTCTCGGCGGCGCAGGCGGCAGCCTGAGAGCGGGCGCGACGGAGAATCCGGTCCTGCTGACGCGCGCGATCAAACAGAAGCTCGTCAACGTCACCTGTGGCGGCGCGCCCGCCTATGTGTGGCCGGGTGGTGGCATCACCGTCATGGTGGATGTTTCGCGTATGCCCGACCGATCATTCGGCACCGTGCCGACGCCCGCGATCGTCGCACCGATCGAATTCACCATGACGTACGACGCGTATCGCGATCTTGGCGGCCATCTCGACGCGGTGCGCTCGCTGGCAAGCGTGCTCGCGAATGGGCCGGACCATACGGAGGGGGCGCCGCTTGCCCGCAGAACATTGGCGCGTCATCCGGACAATCCGTGGCCGCCCGCTATGCCGCCGATGCCGGGCTGACCGCGAACATGAACGGCACGACGAATCCGATGAACACAATGAATGCAACGGGCGCAACAAGCGCAACGGGCGCAACCCGCACCCAGCTCGATGCGGCCCGCTGGCATTGGCAGCACGGGCCGATCGATCTGATCCTCAGTGCGGACGGCGAACCTTCGGCGGTGCAGGCCGCCTATGAGGTCTGCTGGGCACGCTTTGTCGACGTGTTGCCTGAACTGGTCGGCGAGCTGAGGCTGCTTCGGCAACCTGTTCCAGGCCATTCAGCGCACAGCGACTGCATTTTGAAAGGTCCCGTTGCGCGCCGCATGTGGAGCGCCTGCCATCCTCACCGCGCGCGTTACATTACGCCGATGGCGGCCGTTGCGGGCAGCGTCGCGGATGAATTGATCACGGCGTTCGCGCGTGAGGGTATAGCACGCGCCTTCATCAACAACGGCGGCGATATCGCGCTCTACCTGACGGAAGGCCAACAGTATCGCGTGGGCGTGTTCGCCGATCTGGCGGCGTTCTCCGGCGCGAAATTGCCGGGCGCTCAAGCTTTGGACGCCAACCTGACGCTCGATGCCGCGACGCCGATTCGCGGCGTCGCGACCAGCGGCTGGCGTGGGCGCAGTTTCAGTCTGGGCATTGCCGACAGCGTTACAGTGCTGGCTCGCAACGCCGCCACTGCCGATGCCGCCGCGACGATAATCGCTAATGCCGTCAATCTGGACCATCCCGGAGTGGTGCGCAGGCCGGCGTCCTCGTTGAAAGACGATAGCGATCTGGGCGACATGCTCGTGACCGTCGACGTGCCGTCCTTGCCGCAACCGTTGATCGACTTCGCGCTGGCGCGTGGTGTCGAGGCGGCGCGGCGTTTGCAGGAACAAGGTCTGATCGAAGGCGCCGCATTGTTCCTGCAAGGACGGGCGCGTGTGGCGGGATTGCACGACCAGGAAACGTTGGTCAGGAATCGCGCCGGGACGACCAGCCTGGGTCAGCAACGTGCAACAGGCAACCTGAAATGAGCAACGGAGGCTCCGTGTTCGAAATACGCCGCGTGCTGACGCACGTCGAAGACATTTTTCACGAGTTCGGCCCCGCACCCGCGCAGCCGTTGCGGCGCGGCGCGATTGCCGCGGTAATGACGAATCCGTTCGCCGGCCGCTACGAGGCCAGAATCGAGCACGCCATGGAAGCGCTCAAGCCAATCGGCTTCGACATGGCGCAACGGCTGCTGGCGGCGATGGCGGTGCCGCATGCGTCGATCGAAAGCTACGGCAAAGGCGCAATCGTCGGCTCGCGGGGCGAACTCGAGCATGGCGCGCTGTGGCATGTGCCCGGCGGCTATGCGATGCGCGAACTGCTGGAAAAAAACGGCGTGCCGACCAACGCCATCGTGCCGTCCACCAAGAAAGTCGGTGCGCCTTCCACCGCGCTCGATGTGCCGCTCACGCACGTCAACGCGAGCTACGTACGCAGCCATTTCGACGCGATCGAAGTGCGTGTGCCTGGTGCCCCGGCTGCGGACGAACTGGTGTATATCCTCGTGATGAGCACGGGCCAGCGCGTGCATGCGCGTGTCGGCGGCCTCGCGAAAGAGGCGATTGTGGGCAAGGACGGCTTGCGCTGAGCGGCGTAACACGCATCGAAACCGGGAGAATGAAATGGCAATCAAGCTTCGCAAGCTGATCGTGCAGGTCGATGAAACACGCATTGAAATGGGGCAGGCCGTCGAACCACCGGCACGCCGTGCAGTCGCGATCGCGGTGATCGATAATCCTTACGCGGGCCGTTACGAGGCGAAACTGGACGCGCTGATCGAAGCCGGCGAGGAACTGGGAGCCTTGCTCGGCAACAGGTGTGTCGAAGCGCTCGGCATCAAACCGGGCGACGCGCAAAGCTACGGCAAGGCCGCGATCGTCGGCGAAGCGGGTGAACTCGAGCACGCGGCGGCGATCCTGCACCCCAAGCTTGGCGCCCCGCTGCGCGTCGCGGTTGAAAAAGGCGCGGCGCTGGTGCCGTCGGCGAAGAAAATGGGTACGCTCGGCACCGCGATCGACGTGCCGCTGGGCCATAAGGACGCCGCCTTCGTACGCAGCCATTTCGATGCGATCGAGGCACGTGTGTCGGATGCGCCGCGCGCGAATGAAATCGTGGTGGCCGTTGCAGTGACCGCCTCGGGCCGGCCGCTGCCGCGCATCGGCGGCTTGCAGGTGAGTGAGATCAAGGGCGAAGACGGTTTGCGCTGAGCTATTTCAAGGGTCGCGATGCTTTCGAATCTGCTGGTACAGATGGTCAACGGGCTCGCCGATGCGTCGACGCTGTTTCTCGTCGCCGCCGGTTTGTCGCTGATCTTCGGCGTGACGCGCATCGTCAACTTCGCGCACGGCTCGTTCTATATGTTCGGCATTTACGTCGCGTATAGCATCGCGAGCCGTTTCGGCCATACCACGGGCGGCTTCTGGCTGTCGGTGCTGGCTGCCGCGCTGGTGGTGGCGGTGCTCGGCGCGCTGGTCGAAATGATCGTGCTGCGGCGCATCTACCAGGCGCCCGAGTTGTTTCACCTGCTGGCGACCTTCGCGCTGGTGCTGATCTTTCGCGACGCCGCGTTGTGGCTATGGGGCCCGGAAGACCTGTTTGGACCGCGTGCGCCGCATCTGGCCGGCGCGGTCGAGTTTCTCGGCCATCCGCTGCCGACCTACGATATCGCGCTGATCGCGATCGGACCCGTGGTGTTGCTGCTGCTCTGGTACGCGTTGACGCGCACCCGTTGGGGCACGCTCGTGCGCGCCGCGACCCAGGATCGCGAGATGCTCGGTGCGCTCGGCATCAATCAGGCATGGTTGTTTACCGGCGTGTTTTTTGTCGGCGCGTTTCTCGCCGGCCTGGGCGGCGCGCTGCAAGGGCCGCGGATGTCGGCGAATCTGTCGCTCGATCTGGAGACCATCGGCAATGCGTTTGTCGTGGTGGTGGTCGGCGGCATGGGGTCAATTCCGGGCGCGTTTATCGCGGCGTTGCTGATCGCCGAGATCAAGGCGCTCTGCATCGGCATCGGCCATGTATCGGTGTTCGGTATCGATCTGTCGTTGAGCCGTTTTACGCTGGTTGCGGAATTCGTCGTGATGGCGGTGGTGCTGGTGGTGCGGCCTTGGGGCTTACTCGGGAAGGCGAGCGCGGCGGTGCGTGGCATGGCGGCGCCCGAAGCGCCCCTGAGGCCCGCCGGCAAGCGCCTGAAGTGGCTGGCGGCCATCGCCTTGCTGGTGCTGGTGCTCGCACCGCTTGCGGCCAACGCGTTTCCCTATATGCCTGTGCTGCTGGTTGAAATCCTGATCGCCGTGCTGTTCGCCACGAGTCTGCATTTCATCATGGGTCCCGGCGGCATGCATTCGTTTGGCCACGCCGCGTATTTCGGCCTGGGTGCTTATGGCGCCGCGCTGTTTCTCAAGGTTCTGAATCTGCCGATGGAAGCCGCGTTGCTGCTCGGCCCCTTGCTCGCCGTGGCGGGCGCGCTGGTATTCGGCTGGTTTTGCGTGCGGCTCTCCGGCGTGTACCTCGCGATGCTGACGCTCGCGTTCGCGCAGATCGTCTGGTCCGTGGTGTTCCAGTGGGACGATGTAACCGGCGGCAGCAACGGCATTCTCGGCCTGTGGCCGTCGAACTGGTTGTCGTCCCCGGTCGCTTTTTATTATCTGACGCTCGCCTGCGCCGTGGTGGGGGTGTGGCTGCTGCGCAAGATGCTGTTCTCGCCGCTCGGCTACGCGATGCGGGCGTCGCGCGATTCGGTGTTGCGCGCCGAAGCCATCGGCATCGACGTGAAACGTGTGCAGTGGGCGGCGTTCGTTGTCGCGTCGCTGTTTTGCGGGCTTGCCGGATCGTTGTATGCCTTTTCCAAAGGGACGATTTCGCCCGAGGTGATCAGCGTGAGCCGCTCCGTGGATGGCCTCGTGATGGTGCTGCTCGGCGGCTTGCAGACCTTGACCGGTCCCATCGTCGGCGCGGCGGTGTTCACCTGGCTACAGGACACCGTCGCGCGGCAGACCGACTATTGGCAGGCGTTGCTGGGTTTCGCGATCCTGCTGCTGGTGATCGCGTTTCCGCAGGGGATCGTCGGTTTCATTCGCGAGCGGTTCGGCGACGATACGGTGGATAAGGCGGAAGAGCGGGCTTCGGCGGCGTCACAAGGTACGGCGATCAAGGAGGGGCTATGAGCCTGCTGCGCGTATCCGGCCTCTCCAAGTCGTTCGGCGGCCTGAAAGCGGTCGACGACGTGTCCTTCGATCTTGAAGCCGGCCAGTTGCTTGCGCTGCTGGGCCCGAACGGTGCGGGCAAGTCGACCTGCTTCAACATGGTCAACGGGCAACTGCAACCGTCGTCCGGTTCGATTCGTCTTGAAGATCGCGAACTGGCCGGCATGCGACCACGCGATATCTGGCGGTTGGGCGTCGGCCGCACGTTTCAGATTGCCGCGACCTTCAATTCGATGACCGTGCTCGAAAACGTGCAGATGGCCCTCGTCTCGCGCGAACGCAAAACCTTCGGCCTGTGGAAACCCGTGGGCTCGCGCTATGCCGATGAAGCCATGACGCTGCTCGAACAGGTCGGCATGGGCGCCGACGCGAACCGCGCCTGCGGTGTGCTCGCTTACGGGGATGTCAAACGCGTTGAACTGGCGATCGCGCTGGCCAATCGGCCGAAGTTGCTTCTGATGGACGAGCCCACCGCCGGCATGGCGCCCAGGGAGCGCAACGAACTGATGGCGCTGACGAGGCGTCTTGTCACGGAGTACAAGATCGGCGTGCTCTTTACCGAACATAGCATGGACGTTGTATTCGCTTACGCCGATCGCATGATCGTGCTCGCGCGCGGCAAGCTGATTGCCGAGGGTGACGGCGAAACGATCCGCAACGACGCACGCGTTCAGGAAGTCTATTTCGGCACCGGCAAGACCTTCCAGCCACGCGCGCCGCTGCATGAAGCGGCAGGCGGCCATCCGGGACAAGGAGCGCTGCAATGAGCGAGCCGATGCTGAAGGTCTCCGGCCTCAATGCGTTCTATGGCCGTGCGCATATTCTGTTCGACGTCGGTCTCGAAGTGGGCCGTGGCGAAGTGGTCGCGCTGATGGGCCGCAACGGCGCCGGCAAATCGACCACGATGAAAGCGGTGATGGGACTATTGCCGCGCCGCCAGGGCGAAGTGCGTTTTCGCGGACAGAACATCACGGCGTTGCCGCCTTACCGGATCGCTCGCATGGGCATGGGATTCGTGCCCGAAGACCGGCGCGTGTTCGCCGATCTGACTGTGATGGAAAATCTCGATACGGGCCGTCAACCGCCGCGCGAAGGCGCGCCGCAATGGACGCCGGAAAAACTGTTCCGCCTGTTCCCCAATCTGGGCGAAATGCCCAGACGCCCCGGCGGCCAGATGAGCGGCGGCGAGCAGCAGATGCTGACCGTCTCGCGCACGCTGATGGGCAACCCGTACCTTGTGCTGCTCGACGAACCGTCCGAGGGCGTTGCTCCCGTGATCGTCGAGCAGATGGCAAACATGATTCTCGAACTCAAGCGCGAAGGGCTATCGATTCTGTTGTCCGAACAGAATCTGCACTTCGCCGAGCTGGTCAGCGACCGCGCGTACGTCCTCGAAAAAGGGCAGATCCGCTTTAGCGGCACGATCGGCGAACTCGCAAAGAACGAAACAGTGAGGCGCGCTTATCTGAGCGTGTGATTCCATCGGCGCAAGGCGGCGTGCAGAGGGTATGCGCGCATGCGGCGCCGGGCAGTCGTTGCGAAAGGAGAGGCAGATGGCAGCAGAGACGTTGACAGGCTTGTCGGGCAAGGTCGCCGTAACGAACATCGGTCTGCTGTTATCCGGCGACATCGACAAACCGATTCTCGATGCGAACACGCTGGTGATCGACGACGGCGTGATCGTCGCGATCGGTCGGGAGAAAGATTGTGACCTCGAGGGCGCGCGAACCACGGTCGACTGCAAAGGCACCGCGGTCGCGCCTGGCCTGATCGACTCGCACGTGCATCCGGTGTTCGGCGACTGGACGCCGCGGCAGAATCAGATGGGCTGGATCGAGTCGAATCTGAACGGTGGCGTGACGACCATGATCTCCGCCGGCGAAGTGCACTTGCCTGGGCGTCCGAAAGACGTACTCGGCGTCAAGGCGCTCGCGATTACCGCGCAGCGTTCGTTCGAAGGGATGCGCGGCGCGGGTGTCGGTGGCGGCGTGAAGGTCATGGCGGGCGCGCCGGTGATCGAGAAGGGGATGGTCGAAGAGGACTTCAAGGAGCTTTCGGAAGCGGGCGTGAAGCTGCTCGGTGAAGTCGGTCTCGGCAGTGTGAAGGGCGGCGAGGAAGCCGCACAGATGGTGGCGTGGGCCCGCAAGTACGGCATTCAAAGCACGATTCACACGGGCGGCCCGTCGATTCCCGGCTCGGGCCTGATCGACCGGGACGTGGTGCTCGCTGCCGACGCGGACGTGATCGGCCACATCAACGGCGGCCATACCTCGCTGTCCTATCGGCACGTATGCGATCTGTGCGAGCAATCGAGCCGCGCGCTGGAGATCGTTCACAATGGTAATGAACGGATCGCCCTGCTCACCGCGCGCCATGCGATCGAATTGAAGTGTCCGCACCGGATTATTCTCGGCACGGATAGCCCGGCGGGTTCCGGCGTGCAACCGCTCGGCATTCTGCGGATGATCGCGCTGATCTCGAGTCTCGCGGATGTCCCGGCTGAAATCGCTTTCTGTTTTGCGACCGGCAACACCGCGCGGCAACGCAATCTGCGTCAGGGATTGATCGAAGTGGGGCGTCCCGCCGATCTGGTCTTCATGGATCGCGCACAGCACACGGCGGCCGATACGCTGCTGGAAAGCGTGCAACTGGGCGATATTCCCGGCGTCGGCATGGTGATGATCGACGGGCTGATCCGCTGCAGGCGCAGCCGCAATACGCCACCGGCAACCGAAGTGCCGGTGGTGCTTTGAGCGCCTTCCGCACGGCGTGGCCGGTACTCCCATGAACCGTCCGGCGTCTCTTGCGCTGCACGTCAACGGCGCGACCCATCTGGTCAGCGCCGCTGCCGATACGCCGCTGCTTTATCTGCTGCGCAACGACCTCGCATTGAACGGTCCGAAATTCGGATGTGGTCTCGGCGAATGCGGCGCGTGCACGGTATTGCTCGATGGCATGCCGACGCGCTCGTGCGTGACGACCGCGAAGGTTGCGCTGGGGCGCGAGATCACCACGCTCGAAGGATTGGGTACGCGTACCGCGCTGCATCCGGTGCAGCAGGCATTTATCGAGGAACAGGCCGCACAGTGCGGCTATTGCCTGAACGGCATGATCATGACCGCCAAAGCGTTGCTCGATCGCGATCCGCATCCGGGTGTCGAAACGATTCGGCGGGAATTGTCGCGCAATCTCTGCCGCTGCGGCACGCATGTCGAGATCGTGCGCGCGGTTCAGCGCGCAGCGGAATTGCTTGCCGTGCAAGCGGTGCCGGATCAGGGAGCGCAGGCATGACCGGGCCGGATTTCAGCGTCGATCGGCGGGCCGCGCCGCCGTCGCGGCAGCACCTCTACGACGCGCAGAGTGTGCTGCTCGTCACGCGGCCGCCGCAACCGCCGGTGCGCGCGGCGATTGGGCAGCCGGGGTCGCGCTCCACGTTCGTACCGACGCAAGCCGACATGTTTCTTGTCGTGCGCGACGACGGCAGTGTGGTTGCGTTCAACGGTCACGTCGATCTCGGCACCGGCATCGGCACAGCGCTCGCGCAGATCGTCGCGGAAGAACTGGATGTGCCGTTGACGCGCGTATCGATCGTGCTGGGTCATACGAACGAGGCGCCGAATCAGGGTCCGACGATCGCGAGCGCGACGATCCAGATATCGGCCGTGCCGTTACGGCATGCAGCCGCGCAAGCCCGGCAATTCCTGCTGGCGGAAGCGGCCGCGCGTTTGAAGGTCGATGCGACGCAACTCGATGTGCGCGACGGCGTGATCTTTCAATGTGACGACGACACCATCAAAGGTCTGAGCTACGGCGAACTGATCGCCGGCCGGCGTATTGAACTGACACTCGCCACCGACGCGCCTTTGAAATCACCCGACACGTACAGGATCGTAGGCAAGAGCTCGCCGCGTGTCGATATTCCCGCGAAGGCCACGGGAGAACTGAGCTTCGTGCATGACGTGCGCGTGCCGGGCATGCTGCACGGCCGTGTCGTACGACCGCCTTACGCGGGAATCGCGCAGGGCGAGTTCATCGGCAATAGCCTGTTGCATGTCGATGAACATTCCCTTCGTGACTTGCCCGGCATCGTCAAGGTAGTGGTGATCCGCGATTTCGTGGGTATTGTCGCTGAGCGCGAAGAGATCGCGCAGCAGGCGGTGAAGCGGTTGGATGTACGGTGGAAAACAGTAGAAGGTTTGCCGCCGCTCGAAACCAGCGAGGAAGTGGAGGCCGCGCTAAGAGCCAATCCGGCCAGCCGGCGCGATCTGGTGATCGAAGGCGACATCGACGCAGCGCTTGCGCAAGACCCGGCCCGGACGCTGGAACGCACTTACGTATGGCCGTTTCAGATGCACGCGTCGATTGGACCGTCGTGCGCGGTGGCCGACTACCGGGAAGGGACACTGAAGGTCTGGTCGGGTACGCAGAATCCCCATTCGTTGCGCGCCGACCTCGCTCTGCTGATGGCGCTGGACGAAGCGCACATCGAAATCGTGCGCATGGAAGCGGCCGGGTGCTATGGCCGCAATTGCGCGGACGACGTCGCCGCCGATGCTGCGCTGCTCTCGCGCGCAACCGGCAGTCCCGTGCGTGTGCAACTCTCGCGCGAAGACGAGCATGCCTGGGAGCCCAAGGGTGCAGCGCAATTGATGGACGTGCGCGGCGCTTTAGGCGCGCAAGGCGAACTCGCCGGCTACGATTTCGCAACGCGCTATCCATCGAACGACGCCCCCACGTTGGCGCTGTTGCTTACCGGAACCCTCTCCGCGCAGCCGCAGGTCTTCGAAATGGGCGACCGTACGGCCGTGCCGCCATACGACTACCGGACCATGCGCATCGTTTGCGACGACACGCCGCCGATCGTGCGCGCGTCCTGGCTAAGAGGCGTGTCCGCGTTGCCGAACACGTTCGCGCATGAGTCTTTCATCGACGAACTCGCGGCGCAAGCGGGCGCGGACCCCGTTGAGTTTCGGCTGAAACATCTCACTGATCCGCGTGCGATGGATCTCGTCAAGGCGGTGGCCGAGAAAGCCGGCTGGCAACCTCGTCCCGCCGCGTTTAAGGACGAGGCTCAGGAACAGGGCGACGTTGTACGCGGCAGAGGTTTTGCATACGCCCGCTACGTGCACAGCAAATTCCCCGGCTTCGGCGCGGCGTGGTCCGCGTGGGTTGCCGACGTCGAAGTGAACCGCAGGAGCGGCGAGCTTGCGGTGACGCGCGTAGTGGTCGGGCAGGACACCGGCACGATGGTGAATCCGGATGGCGTGCGCCATCAGATTCACGGCAACGTGATCCAGGCAACCAGCCGCGCGCTGAAAGAACGCGTGACGTTCGGCGAGAATGCGGTGACAAGTCAGGAGTGGGGCGCGTACCCGATTCTGACTTTCCGTGAAGTGCCGGTAATCGACGTGGTGATGATGCCGCGTCACGGCGAGCCGCCGATGGGCACCGGCGAATCGGCTTCGCTGCCCGGTGCCGCAGCGATCGCCAACGCGTTATATGACGCGACAGGGGTGCGTTTTCGCAGGCCGCCGTTCACGCCTGAAACGATTCGCGCCGCGCTCGCCGATGCGCAAGCGCAGGAAGCCACTGCACGCAGCAGGAAGCGCTGGCGATTCGGCTTTCTCGGCACGCTCGCCGCGGGCGCGGTCGGCTGGCTGGGCGTACTGGCCATGTCGCCGGCAGCCATTGCGCCGATTGCGCCGCCGCTCGCGAGCGCGTTCGCGCCCGAACTGGTGGCGCGCGGCAAGCTGCTCGCGTCGCTGGGTAACTGCGCGGTTTGCCATACTGCCCACAATGGCGTGCCGAACGCGGGTGGCAAACCGCTCGATACGCCATTCGGCACCGTGTATAGCACCAACATCACGCCCGACGGACTAACGGGCATCGGTACATGGTCGCTCGACGCGTTCGTGCGGGCGATGCGGCAAGGTATCAGCCGCGACGGGCATCGTCTGTATCCCGCGTTCCCCTACACGTCGTTCAAAAACACTTCCGACGACGACCTCAAGGCGCTTTACGCTTACCTGATGGCACAGACGCCGGTGCGCTCGCGCCCGCCGGAAACGAAGCTGGCGTATCCGTTCAGCGTGCGTCCGCTGATGGCCGTATGGAACGGGCTTTTTCTTGGACGCAACCCCTTGCCCGCCGATGCGACTCGAAGCGCGCAATGGAATCGCGGAGCGTACCTGGTGAACGGTCTCGGCCATTGCAGCGCATGCCATACGCCGCGCAACGCATTCGGCGCCGAGAAAACCGGCGCCGCGTTCATGGGCGGCGGCATGGCGGACGGATGGGAAGCGCCCGCGCTGTCGACGCTTTCCAATGCGCCCGTACCCTGGAGCGAAGACGAACTGTTCAGCTATCTGCGCTACGGTCACGCGCCCTTGCATGGCGTCGCGGCCGGGCCGATGGCGCCCGTCGTCAACGATCTGGCGGCCTTGCCCGATAGCGATATTCGCGCGATGGCCACGTATCTGGCCTCGTTGAATCCTCTCGAGGCCAACGCGGATCCGGCAGCCATGGCGCGTCAATATGAGCAGGCCAGTACGATAACGGGTACCGCAACCGGTCCTGGTGCACGCCTGTTCGATGGCGCGTGTGCAGCCTGTCATCACACCGGTAGCGGGCCGCAATTGTTTGGTGCGCATCCGTCGCTGGCGCTTAACACGAATCTGCACAGCGCGACGCCTGATAATCTGATTCGCGTGATTCTCGATGGTATCGGCTCGCCTGCGCGTCCCGAACTCGGTACGATGCCGGCTTACCGTGATAGTTTCAACGACGCGCAGGTCGCCGAACTCGTGTCCTACCTGCGTCAGCAATTCGCCGGCGGCAAACCGGCATGGCAGGACGTCGCGGCAAGCGTCGCCAGAATCCGCGCGGCGCCGCGGGCAGAGTGAAGTCGCCGAACGCATTGCCCCGCCGGTGTGCAACAGAACTTGCAGCACGGCTCGCTGAAGGAATTACCGGGCGAACCGTTGAACGAATCACGAAACGCTTCAACGCTTGATAAAAAGACCGCATTCCCGCAATCCTTTTGATAACGGAGAAACGCATGACCACGCGCGCAGGATGGATCTCTCGCCTCACGGTTTCAACGGTTCTATCGCTCGCGGCTGTCGGCGCGAGCGCGCAGCAGACCATCAAGATCGGTGAGATCAACAGCTACAAGGCGCAGCCGGCCTTTCTCGGACCTTACAAGAACGGCTGGAATCTCGCGCTCGACCAGGTGAATGCGGCGGGCGGTGTATTGGGCAAGCAACTCGAAGTGGTGTCGCGCGACGACAACGGCAATCCGGGCGACACGATCCGTGTCGCGCAGGAATTGATTGCACGTGAGCAGGTGCAATTACTGTTCGGCGGTTTCCTGTCGAACACGGGTCTTGCGTTGACTGACTTTGCCAAGCAGAAGAAGATTTTCTTCCTTGCGGCCGAGCCGTTGACGGACAAGATCGTGTGGGCCGACGGTAACAAATATACGTACCGACTGCGTCCATCGACGTACATGCAGGTTGCGATGCTGGTGCCTGAGGCGGTGAAGCTGAAGAAGAAGCGCTGGGCGCTCGTGTATCCGAATTACGAGTATGGGCAATCGGCGGTGGCGACGTTCAAGAAGCTGATGACGGCGGCGCAGCCGGACGTGCAGTTTGTTGCCGAGCAGGCGACGCCGCTGGGTAATGTCGACGCGGGCGCGGTCACGCAGGCGCTTGCCGATGCGAAGCCGGATGCGATTTTCAACGTGCTGTTCGGCGCCGATCTCGGCAAGTTTGTGCGAGAAGGTAATACGCGGGGCTTGTTCAAGGATCGCAGCGTGGTGTCGTTGCTGACGGGCGAGCCGGATTATCTCGATCCGTTGGGGGCGGAGGCGCCGACTGGCTGGATCGTGACGGGGTACCCGTGGTATTCGATCGATACGGCGGCGAACAAGAAGTTTGTGGATGCGTATCAGGCGAAGTACCACGATTATCCGAGGCTTGGGTCGGTGGTCGGGTATTCGGCGCTGATGTCGATTGCGGCGGGGATCAGGAAGGCTGGGTCTACGGATCCGGATAAGCTTGCTGCCGCGTTCAAGGGCTTAGGGGTGGATACGCCCTTTGGGCCGATTACTTATCGGGCTCAGGATAATCAGTCGACAATGGGGGCGTTTGTTGGGGTGACCGGGGTTAAGGATGGGAAGGGGGTGATGACTTCTTATCGGTATGTGGACGGCGCTAGTGTGCAGCCGTCGGATGCTGAGGTTAAGAAGTTGAGGGCGGCGGAGTGAGGGGGTTTTTGCCTGTTCGGCGGTTTTGTTGTTGATCTGGAGTTTGGGCGGTGCCCCGCTTGGTTCGTGGTTTGTTCTGCTGTTGGTCTTTTGGCCTTTCCTTGAATTGTTAGTGGTCTATTAGCGTTGCCCCTGTGCGGGGCGGCACCTACTTTTCTTTGCCTGCCGCAAAGAAAAGTAGGCAAAAGAAAGCGGCTCACACCG